>CAZPNQ010000038.1:0-18833 GCA_964587955.1 uncultured Nitrospira sp. | reverse complement strand
GTGGAGTGCATGCCCTGACCGGTCAGCAACGATGTGGCCGATGATGGGCATTCCTAGAAGAGAAAAGTCGCCGATCAGATCGAGAATCTTGTGGCGGACAAACTCGTCGCCGAATCGAAGACCGGATTCATTGACGACGCCGTCATCCGACAGCACGATAGTATTGTCCAGGGTCCCGCCTTTGCCGAGCCCGCGAGCCCACAACGCTTGGACTTCGTACAGAAACCCAAATGTTCGGGCCTCGGCAATCTCATTCTCAAACGTGCTGACAGAGCAATCATAGGCATAGGTCTGTGTCTTGATCAGAGGATGTTCATAATGAATGGAATAGGTGATCCGAGGAGTAGAGGACGGTTCGATCCGAACACGCTTCGATCCCTCTGTTACTTCAATCGGCGCCATAATTTTAAGAAACGGCTGCTTGCGCTCCTGCGTGACGACGCCGACGGATTGAATCAGTCGAACAAATGGCGCGGCACTTCCATCCATGACCGGAACTTCAGTCGCCGATACATCGACGAAAACATTATCGACATGAAGGCCGGAGAGCGCTGATAGCAAATGTTCAATAGTCTGAACCTGGAATCCATTGCCGCTGATGGCCGTGCACAATTCCGTTGGAACCCGATGCTCGACGGAGGCCGAAAGATACGTGTCACCGTTCGTTTTACGATTGACGAAAACCACGCCAGTGTCAGGGGGTGCTGGCCGCAGCGTAATCGACGCCGACTGGCCGGAGTGGAGTCCTACACCAGAACAGGTTACTGCCGATGCCAAAGTTTGTTGATTGCGCACAAGACCTCCCTGGTAGAATCGTTATGCTCAGCAATAGCCAAGCAATTAGTATGCCTTTGTAGTTATCATATAAGTTATTGTAATTAAATTGAAATATAGAATTTTAACTGACTCTGAGCTGTATCTTAAAAGACACAACTGTGTTTTTCTCAAAGTTTGGTTAGAGGATGTTGTGACATAAAGCCCGTCGCAAAAGATCACATGTAGACAGATACCACATCAAGAGGTCGCTTCAATGGGAATATACGTAGCATTCCTTTATCATCGTCCACTTCGAATATTCTTTCGCTGAAATGTCCCGTCTTCGTTCCTGACGCCTTACCGAACAAGCTCCCCAAATCATGGTCCATATCCCAAGCGGGTCGCGATGAAGCAACCCTGCCAGGGCTGGTATGCCTACGCGCTTAGCATAAGTGTAAAGCGCTAAGGTGTTGAATATGGATGACGCATCAGAGGAGAGGTTGGGCACGCCAGCACAGCATGAATACATATTATATCTGGTACTAAAGCCTAATAGAAAACGTAAGCACGAGCATAAAAATAAAAAACTAATGACAAACGAGCAGAGTTAAGTACCCTAGTGTAAATATTTCTAATATCGTGAACTAGGAACATATTCCAGAACGAAGCCGGAAAGTATTTGTCTAACGATCCATCTCACCGAACGAAAGCTCAATGAGCCGATTGTGAAGAGAAAACAGTCATCGATGAAACGGGAGAGCAGTGGAGTCGGCATTATGCTGGGAACGCTGGCGATCATCGCCGTCATCGGTGGGAATGGGTGTGCTGTGAAGCCGATCCCGTTGACGGAGGATGAAGTCCGATCGCGAATGCAAGAGGATCGAGCAGCTTTGAACAAAGATCAGGAGCCCCTCTCCGGACCGGTGGATCTCTACGAAGCGATGGCTCGGGCGTTGAAATATAACCTCGATGCCCGTGTGGAACTGATGCACAAGATGCTGGCGGAGACACAGCTCGACCTTTCTCACTACGCGATGTTGCCCCGTCTTGCGGCGAATGCCGGATTCGACGGCCGAAATAATTTCCCCGGAGGCGTCGCGCAGTCCTTGCTAACCGGTCGGCAGGTGCTCGAACCGTTTACCTCCGCTGAGCGAAATATTTTTTCGGCTGATCTCTCGCTCAGCTGGAATGTGTTGGATTTCGGCTTGTCCTACATTCGAGCCAAACAAGCGGCCGACGATGTATTGATTGCCGACGAAGAACGACGGCGCGTGGCCAATCGGGTCATGCAGGATGTGCGCATCGCCTATTGGCGGGCGGTCAGTGCCAATCGAATTCTTCCATCACTCAAGCTGCTGGATGAATGGGTGAAAAATGCCCTCGAGAAGGCGCAAGCAGTCCAGGATGAGCGCCTTACGACGCCGCTGGTCCCCTTGCAATACAAGCTCGATCTTCTCAATACGCAACGATACATTCAGCAGTTGTTCAGGGAGCTCAACACCGCCAAACTTCAACTGGCTGCGCTGATCAACCTGCCGCCGCAGCACGAGAAGGATCTTGCCCTCCTGGTTCCCGAGAGGGAAGCCAACTCCCTGGAACTCCCGTCCGATATGGCGACGTTGGAAGTCCGAGCGCTTCAGGCGCGCCCGGAGCTGCGGATGATCGATTATCGTCGTCGCATCAATGCGCGCGAGGCCAAAGCTGCGATTCTGGAAATGCTGCCGAACTTGAATCTTCAAGTCGGGGAAAACTACAGCAGCAACACGTTTCTCTTCAATAACCACTGGGCTGCTTACGCAGCTCGGACGAGTTGGAATTTGCTCAATCTTCTCCGCTATCCCGCTCGGGCCAAGACGATCGAAGCGCAAGATAAAGTTCTTCACACACAAAATCTTGCCCTCACGATGGCCATCATGTCACAGGTTCATGTCGGTGTCGCGCAGGTCGCTCATGCCAAAAAGGAGGTGTCGACTGCAGCGCTCTATTACGACACCCAATCCCAAATTGCCGAACAGACGCGCCGTGCATGGAGCACCGCCCGGTTGAGTGAACAAGCCGTGCTCCGAGAGCGAGTGGCTCAAGTATCGGCACAGCTACGATATGACGCGATCGAAGCGGAAGCCCAAACGGCATGGGCAGCTCTGTTGGCTGCCGTGGGAGAAGACCTCTTGCCGAACGACTTGAAGCGGGAGCAGAGCGTGTCGGATCTCGCGATCCAGCTTCGTGCCCGATGGACGAAGAGCAAAGGGTTGCGCAAGTGAACAGCCATGGCACGTGTGCCATCGCAGCTGTGCTGTGGGGGAGCTGGTTTGTGATCTCGGCGGTACCGGTGATAGCCGGAACCCCTATAGATTCCAACCCACCGAGCACTATGGCCGTACTGAGCACGATCCGCGGAGTTGTACAGGCAGCGGCGCACGCGACGTTGGCCAGCCAGGTCCACGGCCGAATCAGCCGGCTCCCGTTCAAGGAAGGGCAGAAGTTCAAAAAGGGAGCGATTTTAGTAGTGCTGGACTGTTCACGATACGAGGCGGAACGGGCCAGCGCTCAGGCTGAATATCGGGGGAAGCAGAAGACATATGAGAACAACCGCAACCTTTTCAAACATCAAGCTGCGGGGAAGCTTGAGTTGGAAGTCTCTCAGGCCGAAGCCGACAAAGCGTTCGCTGCTGTGCAGGCCGCCAAGGTCAATGTCGCCGGTTGTACCGTCCTCGCCCCGTTTTCCGGACGCGTCGTCAAGACGATCGTCAACGAGCACGAGAATGTTTTTCCCAACGATCAGCTCATCAGTCTCTTGGATGACAGCGTGCTCGAGATCGAGCTGATTCTGCCGTCGAAGTCGCTATCCTGGATGAGAGTCGGCACGCCTTTCGAATATGCCGTCGATGAGACCGGGCTGGGGTACTCAGCGGTCGTTCAAAGCATCGGGGCGAATGTGGATCCTGCCAGCCAGACCGTGAAGGTCAAAGGCCTGTTTCGGACTCAGCCGAAGAATGTTCTGGCCGGCATGAGCGGCATTGTGTCGTTCGCCGAAGGTCCTCGTTAGCCGCACCGACATGGTGTCTGTGGCTGCCACACCTGCGACATGGTTTACGGAGCACACTCGTTCGCCGTCCTGCTTCAGTTGGAGAGGATAGTGCGTGCCGGTAAGAATCCGCAGGTACTGCAATGCGACAAACTTTTATCGTAGTTATTATAGTCCTGGATATATAACCTAAGTATTTAGCATGTAAGAAATGAGAATTCGTTTCGTGAGCGGCCGCTCTCTTGATAGATTCTGGTTCTAGAGCTCAGATCTTTGCCACATGTTGCGAACATTCCAAAAACGCAAACAAGTGCCGAGTCAATCAGCCGGCACCCCTTGTCTTTCTCGGGGGCGCCTGGGCCAGGCTTCCTCCATGGTCGGCGCCTCGTGGCTCGCGCTCGAACCACGGATCATGTTCGACGGTGCGGCGGTGACCACTGTGGACAGCGTTGCGACCGAACAACTCGCGAAGAGCCAAGCGGAATCCTCATTGTCGCCTGATGACACCACAATGGCATATTCCTACGCGGCGCCGACAGGCGAGCCACAATTCAGTTCCACCGACCAAGCTCTCTTCGATGCATTAGCGGCCTATGACACCTCCGCTGCCCGTCAAGAGATCGTGTTCCTTTCGCCCAGTATTCGCGATTACCAACGGCTCCTCGATAACATGAGCCCCAACATCGAAGTGTTCGTGCTGGATCCGACCCGCGAGGGCATGCAGCAAGTCACCGAAGCACTCGCCGGTCGCGCAGGCATCGACGCGCTACATCTTATCGCCGAGGGGAACGAGGCGGAACTCCATCTCGGGACCAGCGTGTTGACACGAGACTCCCTTAGCACACGATACGCCGAAGCATTTCAGCAGATCGGTCGGAGTCTGTCGGCAGAGGCCGATGTGCTGATCTACGGCTGCAACTTCGGACGAGGCGCGGCGGGGCAGTCGGCAATCGACACGTTGGCCGATTTCACGGGTGCGGACGTGGCTGCGAGCACAGACTTGACTGGAGCCGCCGGACTGGGTGGAGACTGGACATTGGAAGTCGATACCGGTCCCATCGAGAGTGCCATCGCCGTCACGATGGAGGGCCGAGCGGCCTATTCCCACGTGTTGGATATTTCTTCCGGGCTACTGGGACACTGGACGTTTGACACCAACGCCGACGATTCAAGCGGCAACAATTACAACGGCACGCTGACCAATGGCGCCGCCATCAACACCACCTCGTCGACGAATATCGTGGGAGCAGGAAAAGTATCCTTGGACGGCGTGAACGACTTTGTCAACCTTACTGCGCACAAAGCCAACTTTGAAGGACTGACCCAAGGGACCATAGCCATGTGGGTGAGAACGACCGATGCGCACATGGAATTGTTCAGTCTCAGTGACACAGCTGATCAGAATAGCCTTGTTGCCTTGTATGTCACTTCGGCCGGTACGCTCGGTTTTGACGTGTGGCAAAACGACGTCAACATCTTAGACGCCAGATCGGTGACCTCAATCAACGACGGACAATGGCACCATGTCGCGGTAACCGTAGACGCGGGCGGGACCAAACTGTATGTCGACGGTGCCGAAGCGCAGGTGAATTACGAGGACGGAAATTCGGCGTCAACGGCTTTTTTCGACGATGTGACTGAAATCGATGTCATGCAGATCGGCCGTAACACCAATAATAGTGGCAATCGGCTGCACTACGACGGATTGATCGACGACGTCCGCGTCTACAATCGTGTCCTCACCGGCGGCGATATAGGGGAGCTTTATGATACCGGCAACGTTGCGCCGGTGATCGCGAACCTGGCGGGGGACAGCCTGGCGTACAGCGAAGGCGCCGGAGCGGTGGTTTTGGAGCAGGGCGGCAACGCGACGGTGAGCGACGTCGACTCTGTGGACTTCACCGGCGGCACGCTGACCGTGCGCTTCACCGCCGGCAGCGACAGCGCGGAGGACGTGCTCGCCATCCGAAATCAGGGGGCGGGCGCGGGGCAGATCGGCGTGAGCGGCTCAAGCGTCACTTACGGCGGGGTGACGATCGGGACCTTCACCGGGGGCAGCGGCGGCAGCAACCTGGTCATCACCCTCAATAGTAGTGCGACGCCGACGGCGGCGACGGCGCTGGTTCAAAACATCACATATGAGAATACGGACACGGGGGCGCCGACGACGGGAGCCCGGACGGTGCGGTTCGTCCTGACCGACGGGGATGGGGGTACGAGCGCCAACTATAACACGACCGTCACGGTCAGCGGGGTTAACGACGCGCCGGTAATCAGCAACTTGAGCGGGGACAGCCTGGCGTACAGCGAGGGCGCTGGGGCGGTGGTGATCGAACAGGGAGGGGGCGCTGCGGTAAGCGACGTCGACAGTGCCAACTTCAACAGCGGTACGCTGACCGTGCGCTTCACGGCGGGCAGTGACAGCGCCGAAGACGTCCTCAGTATTCGCAACCAAGGCACGGGGGCCGGCCAGATCGGCGTGAGCGGCTCAGGCGTCACTTACGGCGGGGTCACGATCGGGACCTTCACTGGGGGTAGTGGCGGCAGCAACCTCGTGATCACTTTCAATAGCAGTGCGACGCCGACGGCGGTGACGGCGCTGGTGAAGAATATCACCTATCAGAACACGGACACGGCAATACCGACGACGGGAGCCCGGACCGTGCGGTTTGTCCTGACCGATGGAGATGGGGGCACGAGCACCAATTATGATACGACCGTCACGGTCAGTGGCGTCAACGATGCGCCGGTGATCACGAACTTGAGCGGGGACAGCGTGGGATATAGCGAGGGCGCCGGGGCGGTGATCCTAGAGCAGGGAGGCAACGCCACGGTGAGCGATGTGGATTCCGCTGACTTCAACACCGGCACCCTCACCATCTCTTTTGCCGCGGGCAGCGACAGCGCAGAAGACGTGCTCAGCATCCGCAATCAGGGCGCGGGGGCCGGGCAGATCGGCGTGAGCGGCTCGAGCGTCACCTACGGCGGGGTCACGATCGGAACTGTCACTGGGGGCAGCGGCGGCAGCAATCTGGTCATCACCCTCACGAGCAGTGCAACGTCGACGGCGGTGACGGCGTTGGTGAAGAACCTCACCTACGAGAATACCGATACCGCCACTCCGACCATTGGGGTCCGAGCCGTGCGGGTCGTGCTCACCGACGGGGACGGGGGCACGAGCGCCGACTATGACACGACCGTCACGGTCAGTGCCGTCAACGATGCGCCGGTGAACACCGTTCCAGGTGCACAAATGATGGGCGAAGACGGATCATTAGTTTTCTCCGCCGGTACCGGGAACCAAATCAGCATCGTCGATGCCGATGCCGCAGCTGGGATCATGCATATCACGCTGACCGCCGCCAATGGGAAGCTGACCTTGAACGGCACCACGGGGCTAAGCTTCATCACCGGCGACGGCACCGCCGACGGTACGATGACCTTCACGGGCACGGTGGCTGACATCAATACGGCCCTGAACGGGATGAATTTCCTGCCCGCGCTCAACTACAACGGGCCCGCCTCGGTGCAGGTAACCACGGACGATCAAGGCAACACCGGCGGCGCAGTACAGAGCGATACGGACACCGTCCTTATGACGGTCGCCGCCGGGAACGATCCTCCCGTCAACACTATTCCGGGACCACAAGGAACTCCGCAAAACACGAACCTGGTTTTCTCCGCCGGCACCGGAAATCAAATCAGCATCGGCGATGCCGATGTCGCGGGCGGGATCATGCACGTCACGCTGGCCGCTGCCAACGGGACGCTGACCTTGAACGGCACCACGGGACTGAGTTTCATCACCGGCGATGGCGCGGCCGACGCCACGATGACCTTCACGGGCACGCTGGCCGACATCAATACGGCCCTGAACGGGATGAGCTTTCTGCCCGCTCTCAACTACAACGGGGCTGCTTCGGTGCAGGTGACGGCCGACGACCAAGGTAACACCGGCGGCGGGGCGCAGAGCGATACCGACACCGTGTCGATCATCGTGAGCAACAATGTTCCACCGGCCGTGACCATGTCGGGTGGCTCTCTCAGTTACACCGAGGATGATGGGGCCGTCGCAATCGATACAGGGTTGACCGTCGCCGACGCGGACAATGCGACTCTAGCCGGTGCAACGGTTCGGATCACAGGTAACTATGTGAATGGGGAGGATTTGCTGGCCTTCACGAACCAGCTGGGAATCACCGGAAGCTGGAATGCCGGAACCGGAGAACTGACCCTCACCGGCTCGGCCACGGTGGGAGACTACCAAACCGCACTACGATCGATCACCTATACCAATCTGAATCACACGCCAAGCACCACCGCCCGCACCGTCTCGTTCTCGGTGAACGACAGCGCGGTCGACAGTGCCATCACAACCCGTATGATCACGATTGCCGCGGTGGACGATCCACCGACAATCAGCAATCTCAGCGGTGACAGCCTGGTATATAGCGAAGACGACGGCGCGGTGGTGCTGGAGCAGGGTGGCAACGCGACGGTGAGCGACGTGGACAGTGCCCATTTCAACACCGGGACCCTGACCGTGTCGTTTGTGGCGGGCAGCGACAGCACCGAAGACGTGCTGAGTATCAGAAACCAGGGGACGGGTGGGAGCCAGATCGGGGTGAGTGGCGCGACCGTCACCTACGGCGGGGTCACGATCGGGACTTTCACCGGAGGCAGCGGCGGCAGCAACTTGGTCATCACCCTCACTGGCAGTGCGACACCGACGGCGGTGACTGCCTTGGTGAAGAACCTCACCTACGAGAACACCGATACCGCCACTCCGATGATCGGGGCTCGGACCGTGCGGGTCGTACTCACGGACGGGGATGGGGGCACGAGCGCCAACTATGACACGACCGTCATGGTCAGCGCGGTCGACGATGCGCCGGTGAATACCGCCCCAGGGGCCCAGAGCGGAAACGAGGACACCTCGCTCAGCCTAGCCGGGATCAGCGTCAATGATGTGGACGAAAACCTGAGCACGGTGCAACTGGGAGTCACCAACGGGACCGTGAACGTCACCCTGCAGGGCGCCGCCATGATCAGCGCGGGGAGCAACGGCACAAACACACTGACATTATCGGGCACCCAAGCCGACATCAATGCGACGCTGGCCAGTTTGGCTTATCAAGGCACGCTGCACTACACCGGCACCGACACGTTGACCATCACCAGCACGGACAGCACCGGCGTGACGGATATCGATACCGTGGCCATCACCGTCAATGCCGAAAACGACGCGCCGGTGAACACTGCCCCGGGGGCACAGAGTGTGAACGAAGACACACCGCTCGGCCTTGCCGGGATCAGTGTCACGGACGTGGACGGGAACCTGAGCACGGTGCAACTGGGAGTCACCAACGGGGCCGTGACCGTCACCCTGCAGGGCGCCGCTATGATCAGCGCGGGGGGCAACGGCACAGACGCACTCACATTATCGGGCACCCAAGGCGACATCAACGCGACGCTGGCCAGCTTGGTTTATCAAGGCGCGCTCCACTACACCGGGGCCGACACGTTGACCATCACCAGCACGGACAACACCGGCGTGACGGATATTGATACCGTCGCCATCACCGTCAATGCCGAAAACGACGCACCGACGATCACGGCGCTCGCCGATCAGACGATCCTCGAAGATGGAACGACAGGGCAGCTGGGCTTTACCGTGAGTGATGTGGACACAGCGGCAGGCGGGCTCTCGGTGACGGCAAGCTCGAGCAACACGGCCATCGTTCCCAATGGCAACCTGACCCTCGTCGATCTGGGTGGCGGCAACTGGACCGTGACGGCAGTACCGGCTTTGAACCAGAATGGCGGGCCGTTGACGATCACGGTGGCGGTAAATGACGGCGCGATCACGACGAACGAGACCTTTGATATCACTGTCACGGCACAGAATGACTCGCCGGTGATGGCAACCAACAATGGATCCACTGTCATCCAAGGCGGGATAGATACGATTACGAGCGCCGAATTACAGACAATCGATGTCGAACATACTCCTTCACAACTGACCTATGCAGTGGCTATTGCACCAGGGAACGGCCGACTCGAGTTATCCTCCGCTCCAGGTATCGCCATTACCAGCTTTACCCAAGCACAGATTAATGCGGGGTTGGTGGGCTACGTGCACGATGGCTCGCAGACTGCCAATGACGGCTTTACCTTTACCGTGACTGATGGGGCGGGAGGAAATATCGGCACGACCACGTTTGGAATCACGGTGACACTATTCAATAGTAACCCGGTCCTTACGGTGAATGCCGGCTCGACGGCTGTTCAAGGGCTCAGTGATCCGATTACTGCAGAGGAATTGCGTATTACGGACGCAAACAATTCTCCTGAGCAATTGATCTATACCGTCAGGGCCGCACCAACCAATGGTCAACTGGAACTGACGAACGATCCCGGCGTGGCGGTGACGACCTTTACCCAAGCTGATATCGATGCCGGGCGGCTGGTGTTCGTTCATAGCGGTGCCGTCACGACGAGCGACAGTTTTACCTTCACGGTCAGCGATGGAGCCGGAGGATCGCTCGGTGCGATCACGTTTAGATTCGACGTCGCACCGTTTATTCCGTCGCCGGGAAGTGGCGGCGGGCACAGTGGAAGTGGTGAGAGCAGTACCGGCGGGTCCGGAATCACCGGCTCCGGATCAGAATCCGGTTCAGGTTCTGGGTCAAAAATCGCGAACAGCGGCACCGTGACTCCGCCTCCGGTACAGTCACCGTTAGAGCTGATGCGCGACGAGATGCCGGTCAAGAACGTGTCGGTGGCGGGAGCAACCCAAGACCCGGTGCCGAAAGCAGTATTCACGAATCGACTGTTTGCAAGGATAGACCAGCCGGATCCAGTGATCCAGGAGCCTCCCGCTTTATTGGTAGAACCGTTATCGATCCCCGTCAAAAAGGTTTTGGTCGTCGGGCACACACTCATGGAGCATTTGACGAAAGTGGCCGACGATCTCGAACGCGGAGTGCAAGATCGCGAGTCTCAGAATCGTGTTGCCGGGCGAGTGGCCTCATTCTCCGGGATGGCGTTGTCGGCCGGCTTCGTGGCTTGGATCCTACGCGGCGGGTCCCTGCTGGCGAGTTTCCTCGTCTCGATGCCGACGTGGAGACATTTCGATCCACTGCCGGTGCTCGGGTTGGATGAGGGAGATCGCCGGAAGCGCGATCGTAAGATCCGCGAAGAAGACGCGCAGGAAAAGAGGGAATTCCTGGGCCTCGACCGGGTATTGAAACCCTCACGGAACGAAGACAACCGCAAGCGAACAGGCGCCTGAACGGGACGCAGTCATGCGAGTCACTCCTCTAGTTTGGCTCAGTTTCGGCCTGACCAGCTTGACGCTCAGCATCATGCTGGCCGGAGATCTGTTTGTCGATCTGGTGCCCAATCATGACCGCCAGACCTTTGAATATCGTCGCAACTTGGCGGAGTCGTTGGCGGTCCAATATTCGGCGTTGGCAGAGCGGGATCAGATCGACACGATCACACTGTCGATGGAGCTGTTGGCCAAACGCAATCCGGATATCGTGTCATTGGCGCTTCTCCAAAAAAGCGGAGCGGTGGTCGCTCAGATCGGCAATCATGCGCGGATGTGGGTACAGCCTCCCGGCGACGAGTCAACCCTGCAATCGCTCCAAGTCCCGATCTTTTCCGATGATCGGCCATGGGGTGTTTTGCAGGTCTCGTTTCGCCAAGTCGAGATGTCCATTGTAGACCGTCTTCTTGCCGATCCATGGGTCCGATTCTTGATGTTCGTCGGTGTAGCGGCTTTTTTCAGTTATCACCTTTTCATGAAGCGCGCCTTGCGCCAGCTCGATCCGACCAACGTTATTCCAGGCCGTGTCAAAGCCGCACTGGATGCGCTGACGCAGGGGGTGGTCATGATCGACACGCGAGATTTCATCGTTCTTGCCAATGATGCCTTCAGCCAATCTGTCGGCAAACCGGTGACGGCATTGATCGGCTCCGATCTTGGGAGTCTCTCCTGGGCGCCGGTTGCTTCATCCGATACGATGTCCGTGCCCCCATGGACTCGAGCGATCATGGACAAACAGCCGCACGATCACATTCCGCTGATCCTGAATCGTCCCACCGGGGAACCCCAGAAGTTTATCGTCAATACCGTCCCTATCATGGACGATGGATCGACGATAAGAGGAGCGCTCGTTTCTTTTCATGATGTCACTGCACTGGATCGAGCCAATTCTCAGCTCAAGGAAGCGAACAATGAATTGAAATCGTCACGCGTCGAGATCCTCAACAAGAATCGGGAACTCGAAGCGACGAATACCAGCCTCCACGTCGAAATCGATGAACGAAAAAAGGCCGAAGAGGAAAAGCAGAAGTTGTATCAGCAGCTCATGCAGGCTTCCCGCCAAGCCGGCATGGCGGACGTGGCATCGAACGTCTTGCATAACGTCGGAAACGTGCTGAACAGCATCAATGTCTCGACGGATACGCTGCTGAAAACGCTCAGGAAACCGATGGTGGGCGACGTCTGCCGGATTGCATCACTTTTCCACGAACACCAGGCGAACTTACAGGAATTTTTGACGGTCGACCCCAAGGGGAAGCAGATCCCGTCGTATCTTGGCTTGGTTGCCGAGTCTTTGAGTGGAAGTCATCAGACGATCCAAAGCGAACTCGATTCCCTTGTGAAAAAAGTGGACCACATCAAACACGTGATCATGTCGCAGCAGGATATCGCGCGGGCGGGACATATCCGCGAGCCTGGGTCAACCGAAGACATGATGGAGCAGGCGTTGTTGCTGGCGATCCCTGAGCCGGAAAAGCATCGTATTCACATTGAGCGGGAATACGCTCCTGTTCCCACGATTATGACGGATCGGCATCAAGTCATGCAGATATTGGTCAATTTGCTTACCAACGCGAGAAACGCCTTGGCGGAGCACTCCGGGCCTGTACGCCGCCTCACCCTGCGTATCGGCGTGCGTTCCGACTGCAACGCATCGGTGCGATTCGAAGTAGCCGATACCGGAGTCGGCATCAAAGCCGAGAATCTTCCCAAGCTGTTCGCACAGGGCTTTACGACGAGAGTATCCGGTCATGGACTCGGGCTGCATAGCGCCGCCATTTCCGCCAAGAATCTCGGTGGGGCGCTGTCGGCCCAGAGCGCGGGCGAAGGGTGCGGTGCCACCTTCACGCTGGCCATCCCATTGGTCCTGGCCGAGGCCGCCGCATGACGTCCAACTGAGGAAGGAGTTCTTGTCGGTGTCAATGAATACATCCAATCGCCGAGTTCTCGTGGTCGACGACAATACGTCCATCCATCATGATTTTCTGAAAATTCTTCAACCTGAGCCTGAGCACGATGCGCTGGAGAAGGCGCGTTCGGCTCTCTTCGGAGAGCGTAGTCCGATCCGGCCTTCGGAACCCTTCGAAGTCGATTGCGCCGATCAAGGACAGGCGGCCCTGGCTTTGTTGGAGGTGGCGAGCCAAGACGGGCGTCCGTTTGCCGTCGCGTTCGTCGATATGAGGATGCCACCAGGATGGGATGGGTTGGAAACCATCGAACATCTATGGAAAGCTGATGCCAGGCTACAGGTGGTGATCTGCACCGCATACTCCGATCAACCGTGGGACGAAATCAGAGAGCGAGTCGGCAGGACCGATCAATTATTGATCCTTCAGAAACCGTTTTTCGGCATCGAAGCCTTGCAACTCGCCGCCGCTCTCTGTCGGAAGTGGGATTTGGGAAAGACCGCCGCAAGGCGACTCAATGAATTGAGCCACCTGGTCGACGAACGCACGATGGAGCTCCAACGCGCGAACTACCAGCTGATGAACAATAACTACACCTTGACGAGAACCGTGGCGGATCTGGAAACGGCGCAGGCGGAAATTTTGAGACAGAACGGCGAGCTGGAACGCCTGGCATCCCGCGATCCCCTCACCGGCTGTTTGAACCGTCGGGCGTTTTATGCGCTGTTTGAAAAGACATTCGCCGAGAGCCGTGCACGCGGGAGTGAACTCTGCTGTTTGATGATCGACATCGACCATTTCAAGCGGGTCAACGATCAATACGGGCATGCAGTCGGAGATCAGGCCATCCAGGCGGTCTCGTACTGTCTGTCCGCTGGGATACGTTTGGCGGATGCCGTGGGGCGCTATGGAGGCGAAGAATTCTGTCTGATGTTTCCGAGTACGACGTTAGCGGAAGCGTCGGATTTGGCAGAGCGTCTGCGGATTCGTATCGAAAAGGAGGCCGGCGGCAGAGTGCGCATGATGGCCGATATGGTGTTTACGGTGAGCATCGGAGTTTCCACGACCGCGTTTGGAGCACGAACGCCGCTGGAGCTGATCGATCAAGCAGACAAGGCTCTTTATGCGGCTAAGGAAAGTACGCGAAACTGTGTGATGGCGCTCGATGTGCTGCTTCCAGGACTGAAACATTCGGAACAATTCGATCTCCAAGTCAGGCGGGTCACTCCCCGTTCAGGTTCATCGACTGCTCGATAGGCTATCGTGGTCGGTATGATCCTCTCCTGAACGACGTATCGCAGATCCGGCGCGTCTTCTTGAATTCAAGATGTGTATAATGCGGGAGGATGACACGTCTGTTGAGCCGTTTTCAGTCCTCGGTCGGACGTAAAGTCGTGACGGCCCTGAGCGGGCTGGGACTCGTCACCTTCGTCATCTTCCACATGTTGGGGAACCTACAAGTATTCGAGGGACCTCATGCGCTCAATCGCTATGCGGCGTTTCTCCGCGACATGCCCATCCTCCTTTGGACGGTCAGGATTGGATTGCTGAGCATTGCGATCCTGCATATCGGACTGGCCATCCAGTTGAATTTCCAAAATCGTCGTGCTCGCCAAGTCTCGTATGCGGTCCGCCGGTATCGCCAAGCCTCTTTTTCGTCGCGCACAATGGCCGTCTCCGGCCTTGCACTGTTGGCCTTTATCGTATTTCACTTGGCTCATCTGACGGCCGGGGTGATCGATCCTTCTTCTGCCGATCGCCTCGACGCCGAGGGTCATCGTGATGTCTATGGAATGATAATCCGGGCATTTCAGAATCCATTCATTGCGGGAATTTACTTCGCGGGCCAGTTGGGGCTGGGATTGCACCTGAGTCATGCCGTTTCCAGCAGTTTGCAGACTCTCGGACTCGAACATGCAGCCTTCAACCGGCTCTTCAAGGCCGCCGGTCCCGCAGTTGCGCTGGTGGTTGTTCTCGGCAATGTCGCTATCATCCTCGCTATCTTGTCCGGGATCGTCCGCGGATGATGAAACTCGATCCGAAAATTCCCCCTGGCCCGCTGGAATCCAAATGGGACCGGCGACGGTTCAGCGAAAAGTTAGTGAGCCCGAATAACAAGCGGAAACTCTCCGTCATTGTCGTGGGCACCGGCCTTGCCGGAGCCAGCGCGGCTTCGACGTTGGGACAGCTCGGCTACCAGGTGGAGTGCTTTTGTTTTCACGACAGTCCTCGCCGCGCCCACAGCATCGCGGCACAGGGAGGAATCAATGCGGCCAAGAATTATCAAGACGACGGAGACAGCGTGGGCCGGCTGTTTTATGACACGATCAAAGGCGGAGATTTCCGCTCTCGGGAAGCGAACGTGTATCGGCTGGCCCAGGTGAGCATGCAGATCATCGACCAATGCGTGGCGCTCGGCATCCCGTTTGCCAGAGAATACGGCGGGCAGTTGGCGAACCGGTCCTTCGGAGGCGTCCAAGTTTCACGGACGTTTTACTGCCGAGGGCAGACCGGCCAGCAGCTCCTGCTGGGGGCCTATTCCGCCCTCTGCTGGCAGATTGAGCGTGGACAGATCAGGATGCATCCGCGTACCGAGATGCTCGATCTTCTCGTGGTCGACGGTCAGGCTCGTGGGATCGTGGTTCGAGATTTGATCACGGGACGAATGAGCATCCATACGGCTCATGCCGTGGTTCTTGCGACCGGCGGCTACAGCAACGTGTATTATTTTTCGACCAACGCCAGCGGCAGCAATGTAACGGCTACGTATCGGGCGTGGAAGCAGGGCGCCGCATTCGCGAATCCTTGCTTTACGCAGATCCATCCCACGGCGATCCCGCCGGGAGACGTCCAACAAGCCAAGCTGACACTGATGTCCGAATCGCTTCGCAACGACGGACGATTGTGGGTGCCGAAAATGGCGAGAGATCATCGGTCTCCCGAAGATATTCCCGCGGCGGAACGCGATTACTTTCTCGAACGCCGCTATCCGCGTTTCGGCAACCTTGCGCCGCGAGATCTCGCGTCACGCGCGGTGAAAGCCGTGTGCGACGAAGGGCGAGGTATCGGGCCCGGCGGTCACGGCGTCTATTTGGATTTTGCCGACGTGCTCGATCAGCAAGGCTTCGAGGTAGTCCGCGAGCGCTATGGCAACCTGTTCGATATGTATCACCGCATCACGGGTGAAGATGCGTATCACGCACCCATGCGGATTTACCCCGCCCCGCACTATACGATGGGCGGTCTCTGGGTGGATTATAACCTCATGAGCACCATTCCCGGACTGTTTGTGATCGGCGAGGCCAATTTCGCGGATCATGGCGCCAACCGGCTCGGAGCCAGCTCGCTCATGCAAGGACTCGCCGATGGCTATTTCATTCTCCCGTACACGGTCGGTCATTATTTGGCGACCGCGACGCTCCCGCCGATCGGGGAAGACCACAAGGCCTCTCGCGCGGCGCTTCAGCGGGCGGCGGATAAGATCGGTCGTCTTCTGAATGCCAGGGGGCGGCGAACGGCGGCATCGTTTCATCGGGAAGTCGGCACGCTGTTGTGGAATCATTGTGGCATGTCGCGGCATGAGCCCGGGCTGAAACTGGCCTTGTCATCGATCCCGGCGCTGCGGGAAGAGTTTTGGCGGGATGTAGTGGTTCCGGGATCGGGAGAAGCCTTCAACCAAGAACTCGAGTACGCGGGGCGGGTGGCGGACTATCTCGAATTCGCCGAGTTACTCTGCCATGACGCATGGCATCGGCAGGAGTCATGCGGCGCGCATTTCCGTGAAGAGTACCAGACGGACGACGGTGAGCCGAAACGGGACGATACTCGATTCGCGTACGTTGCGGCCTGGGAATACCGGGAAAACGGATTGCCGATTCTCCACCGGGAACCGCTGAGTTTTGAGTTCGTCCAGCCGACGACGAGAAGCTATCAATAACCGGTGAGGAGTGAGGGGTAAGAAGTGAAAGGTAAGGAGTAAGGGGTAAGGAGTGAAGGATGAGCGAAGAGTAAGAGTTGTGAGCGAGCCATGAATTTTACTTTAAGAATTTGGCGACAGAAAGGCCTCAATGAGAAAGGCCGGTTTGTCACGTACGAGGCTCGCGATGTGAGTTCCAACATGTCGTTCTTGGAAATGCTGGATACGGTGAACCAGGGACTGATCGTGGCCGGAGATGAGCCGGTGGCATTCGAACAAGATTGCCGTGAAGGGATTTGCGGCAGTTGTTCGCTGGTCATCGATGGGACTCCCCACGGTCCGGAGCGCGGTATTGCAACGTGCCAGTTATACATGCGGAGTTTTACCGACAACACTCTCATCACGGTCGAACCGTGGCGCGCGCGCGCCTTTCCCATCATCAAAGATCTCGTCGTGGATCGCAGCGCGCTGGATCGGATGATGCAGGCGGGCGGCTACATTTCCGTCAATACCGGCGGAGCGGTGGACGGCAATGTATTGTTGATCGGGAAAGATCAGGCCGAAACCGCGATGGATGCCGCCTCCTGTATCGGTTGTGGAGCTTGTGTCGCAGCTTGTAAAAACGCTTCGGCTATGTTGTTCGTGGCCGCCAAGGTGTCCCATTTGGCGATTCTGCCGCAAGGGAAGTCAGAGCGAACCGGCCGGGTAAGAGCGATGCTTGAAGCCATGGATCGGGAAGGATTCGGCTCGTGCGGCAATCAATATGAATGCGAGGCTGTCTGCCCCAAAAGCATCAGTGTCCGTTTCATCGCCAATCTCAATCGCGAATATCTCCGCGCCGCCATCGTTGAATCCGGTCTTCCAAGCGCACCCGAATCTCCCCACGCCGAATCCGCTTAGCCGGCATGCGGCCGCATGGTTTCACCAGCCTATGCAGGAAGCCACGGTTGTTATCTGAGGAGGAATGCCCAACAAGTGTCTTCGAAGCCGTGGCGAAGGTGACACACTTCGGCGAGGTGTCGCCATAGAACCAATAAGGACCACGGCTGCCTGTCTCTCCGCAGTAATCTGTTACTGAGGATGGATCGAGCCGCGGGCTCCACCCCCTGTCGATTGCTCATCCAGCGCGATGCCGATCACCGGCCGTCGATCGCTCAATCGGAGTAGAAGACTGATGAAGGCCGAGTTGCACCGGATAGCAATCGGCTTGACTGTCAGAGAAAGGCCTTTATAGTGCGATCATAGACCGGTGGCGACACTGGGCATAGAGGAGTTTCACGTCGTATGGCTCGCCAGATGACATGTCCGAGGTGTCACAAGGAAGGTGCATTGCAGGCATGGCCGCAGACACCGCGTGAGTTGGCTGCTGCGTTGATTGGGATGCTTCCGTTTCAGTGCGGACATTGTCGTCATCGGTTTCTCACCCGTCGCGTACGCAGGGCGGGATCAATGGCCCATATGGACCGCCGGGAACATCTTCGTATTCCTGTGCGGCTCTGCCTCTCTTTTTCCGGCGGCAAAGTCAGGGGAGACGGCATCGTCATGGACCTCTCTCTGGGCGGTTGCATCATCAAGAGCGAAACAGAGGTGCATGTCGACGATATTTTCTATCTGGAGATCGTCATCGACGAGAACGAGTCTCCTATCGAAGTGGCCGCCATGGTGCGGTCAGTGAGTGCGCGCGGCATCGCCTTCAAGTTTCTCCGGAAAGCCCAGGAGAACAAACGGCTGCTGGCGTTCATCCAGTCGCATTCCGGCTCCACCTCCACCGTCCTCACCAAAGCTGTCGAGCCGATGGTCAACGGCTAGGTCGAGGCTCGAGCCTATCGGACTTCGGGAAAACTCGGTTGATGCAAACCATATGGCTCAATGTTCCATCGGTTTGTCTCACCAGGA
>CAZPNQ010000037.1:0-33454 GCA_964587955.1 uncultured Nitrospira sp. | reverse complement strand
CCCTCCGATTCAATACGGCCATCTCGCAAATGATGATTTTCACGAATGAGATGACGAAGGCCCAGCAGCGGCCACGAGCCATGATCGAACCGTTTGTCTTGTTGCTCTCGCCGTTCGCCCCGCACGTAGCCGAGGAGCTCTGGGGCTTGTTGGGCCATCGGCCCAGCGTGTCGCAACAGCCATGGCCGATCGTCGATCCGGCGATGACGGTGAGCGAGCGCATGATCATTCCCATTCAGATCAATGGGAGGCTCAGGGCCAAACTGGATGTCGCCGTTGATACGTCACGCGACGAGATCGAACGGTTGGCACGCGCCGAGGCGGCGGAGTGGATCCAAGGTAAAGAGCCGAAGAAGGTGATCTACGTCGAAAAGAAGTTGCTCAACTTCGTTGTGTGAAGACGTGCGTCGTTCGAGTGTTCAGCACTTCGGACTCGGCCCGCTTCGCCTGCTCAACGAGGCAAGTATACCGTTCTCTACCATGGGGTGCATCGCGGTGATGACTCTGTTGACGGCCTGCGGCTACCAATTCAGAGTAGAGGGTGCCGGTCCGACCATTGGAGGCGCCGCTGTGACCTCTTTCCAAGAGCCGTCACCTCGCCTCATCATCCGGACATTGGTCAACAATAGTTTCGAGCCGAATCTGGAAGCGCGATATACCGATTACCTCCGGGAGGAATTTTCCACCGGCAGCGGGGCGAAGATCGTATCTGATTCTGAATCGGCGGATCTTGTACTGACTGGGCAAATCCTTTCGGTGATCATGCCGACTCTCAGCTTTTCGACGTCGGCAACGTTGGAAAGCAGAACCGAAGTGGCTGTCCTGGTTCGAGTTGAAGACGTCCGGTTAAGAAAAGTCGTCTGGAGCCAAATCGTAAAAGGGGCCTCGGAGTTTTTCATTACCTCCGATCTTCAGTTTAATCGCGCCCTGCAGAATCGCGCGATTGAGCAAGCAGGCCGCCTTGTGGCGGCCGACCTGGCTGCACGTTTTCTGTTGCAGCTCGAGACGGGTGCTCTCACGAAACGAGCGCCCGCCCCGGCTCCGGTGTCCCCCTAGCAGTGCGTTGACAAACCCTATGACGAGCCTGGAAAAGATCTGCGACTGTGACATAAAGACCGTGAGAACATCCCGCAGGCGGACTTTGTCAACAGCCTGCTAGCATCGAAGGTAGGGACCAATGGCATCAGCGGTCAGTCATGTGCAGCTGGAGTCGGCGCTGAAACAGCAGAAACCTGGACCTCTGTATCTCGTCGTGGGGGAAGAAGATCTTCTGCGGGATTGCGCACTTGCGGCCATCAAGCACGCAGTCACTGGCAGCGAAGGGGATGAGTTCAATTATGAACTGTTTTATGGAGATGAAGCGAAGGGTTCCGATATTCGGAACAGTGTGGCTGCTGTGCCGGTCTTCGCGGAGCGTCGTTTGGTCGTGGTGAAGGTGGCGGAGAAACTGTCCGCTCGGGAAAATGAGTTCTTGCTCGACTGTGTGAATAGTCCGGTGGAATCCACAACGCTGGTGTTCGTGAGTCCGAAGCTGGACGGTCGGTTGAAATTCTCCCAAGCGCTGACGCGAGCGGCAATCATGGTCGATTGCTCACCCCTTCGCGACGCGCAGTTGCCTTCTTGGATTACCCGCGAAGCAGAACAGATTGGGCTTCGTTTAGAGGATGCGGCGACTCACGTGCTGCAGGAGTCCTACGGGGCATCACTGTATGGCTTACGGCGAGAACTGGAGAAGCTGGCTTCGTACGTACCGTCCGATCGTGCTGTGACGGCCGCCGACGTCCACCTTTTGCGCGGCATGGATCCCGGCGCCTCGGTGTTTGATTTGACCCTCGCCATCGCAGAAGGTCGCAGGGGACGAGCACTTTCGATCTTGGCGCGCAACCTTGAAGGTGGAGAGGCTCCGCTTCGGATCCTCGGTTCTCTGGCGTGGCAATATCGTCGTCTCTGGAAAGTAAAAGCGTCGCTGGCCAATGGCGGTCGTGAAGGAGAGGCCGCGAGAAGCTTGCGCATGGACCCCAGGAAGGTCCGCTCTTTCCTGAATCGGTTTTCAGAGTCGCATCTTCAATCGGCGCTACGGTTTTTTCTAGAGACCGATGGGAAGCTCAAGGGTGGAGGAGGGAGTCGTCCGAGAATCGTGCTGGAGCGTCTGTTGCTGAAGCTCTGTGAGGGCACTGCTGATCGGCAAGCCGAGCCGTCTCCTCGCCCTTCGGCCTCACCGAAGCGAGTACCCACACGGATCGTATCGAATGTGCGAACGATTAAGAGCCGGAGCTCAAAGCATTGACGCGAAGAGCCAAACGTGAAATCCGGCGGGATGCGGTATTGCGATGAAGGGTGCCTTTCGAAACAGCCTTCCCGATCGCCGAGGTAGCTTCCAACAAGCTGGCCTTGGCCTCGTCCGCCTTTTTCCCCGCTACCGCGGTCTGAACCTTCTTGATGAGTGTTTTGAGATTATTTGCGGTGGACCGATTCCGCTCATGGCGTCGTTCGGACTGGCGCGCTCGTCGAATGGTCGATTTGTGTGTTTGAGGCATCGATGACTCCTGTAAAAAAGAAATTAATTTGTATCATAGGGCGTCGCCGATCGTCAAGAATCGGCACTCAAGAAGGAGCACTGGTATGGTGAAAATCTCGGCACGCGACCGACTTATCTTTGCGTTGGATGTGCCCTCAGCGACAGAAGCGGATCGATTCTTGGATCGGCTCCAAGGACATATCTCGTTCGTCAAGGTCGGTCTTGAGCTCTACACCGCCGCAGGCCCCGAAATGGTGAAACGAATCGTGGAGCGGGGTATGCGGGTGTTCCTCGACCTGAAGTTCCTCGATATCGAAGAGACGGTCCGCCGTGCGACGGCTCGGGTTGCCGCAATGGGTGTCGATTTTCTCACGGTACACGCAAACCGTAAGGCGCTCACAGCGGCCGTGCAAGGACGAGAGGGATCATCGCTGAAGCTGCTTGCCGTGACCGTGCTGACGAACTTCGACAGCAACGATCTTCGAGAAATGGGCATACAGCGCACCGTGCAAGATCTCGTCACAGCCAGAGCGTTGCTGGCCTCGGAAGTCGGCTGTGACGGTGTCGTGGCATCCGGTGAAGAAGCCGCGGCCATTCGGCAGAAAATTGGGCCACGCTTCTCGATCGTGACTCCGGGAGTGCGACCGATCGGCAAAGGGGTCGACGATCATGCACGGGCGACCACCCCGACTCAAACCATCGCGTCTGGCGCCGATTATCTCGTGATCGGTCGGCCGGTTCGTGACGCGGCAGATCCGGCGGCAACCGTCAACGCCATTCTTGCGGAAATGCAAGCGGCCTTCGATGCCCGCGGCTAGAGAGAGTCGGTTGCGACGGCAATCTGCCCTTTGCTATTATCAGCTTTCCTCAAGCCCTTCGTGGTGGGTGTAGCTCAGTTGGTTAGAGCGCCGGATTGTGGATCCGGAGGTCGCGGGTTCGAAACCCGTCATCCACCCCATAAAACTACTTAGATCAGCTAAACGCCGCTGTTCATGCGGTGTTTCTATCAGGAACATCCCGAGAGAAGGCCTATGGCTACGCCGTGGCTACACTCTCGGGGTGCTGGGTGGCTACATTCTCTCGCAATAATCGGAAAGCGTTTTATACTCGCTTGGTCATCCCAAGAGGCTAAGGGTCTACTTTGGAAGGCGGGAAGTATGGCGGTCTTGGGGAGGGTCGATCAGGACGAGGCCGAGGGATGCTTCCCAAAGCCCGAGAGATTGAAATCGACTGGGAAGAATTGGAGACCCCGTGATGAAGTGCAAGGAGGCTTTTGTAAAGAAGTATACGAAGGTCAAGTAACCCTTAACCAAAGCCTGGTGACTCTAGGCCACTTTTCTGCTCAACATACGAGAGAAGCGGCGCTGCCTATACCCCAATCAGAAGAGAATTTAAGCGACCAAAGTTGACCGCTTCTCACTAGTCAGGCGAGTAGGGCATGAAGCGCTCTACATTCGGATTACCCTTCCTATGGCTCTTCAAGGCTACTGCCAAGAGCGGATAGAGGTGTTGGCAGTACGCGCCTGAAGAGAGATTCCCCGCGATAATTGGAGGCGGGAGCGCGAGACGGCAAGAAAGGCTTATGGGTTGATCCGGCGTCTATCCCGCCGTGGGAATGGCGGAAGCGGGAGTTCGGAACGGTTTGGGCACACTATGTGTTCAGGAAGCCCTCTGATTCATGCCGTAAGATTCAACGCATCATCTCCTCGCAAATCTAGTGGAATTGAGCGACGTTGATCCTATCGGATCCGAAGCGCGCTGCCCTTTATGGCTGTCTTCAGTCGTTGCGCTGTATACGACACGCATTTTCTTCATCGTATTGGGGCGGTGGGTTTCGACAGTTTTGTCGCTGATCTTCAGCCGATGAGCGATTTATTTGTTCTTAAGTACCGCCCAACGCGTGACCAGTGCAGTACTCACTTCAAACCTTCCGCATCAGGATATTTATTTGTGTCAATACCCCCTAAGAGTACAAAAATCCCCTCCTTTGGGGAATGCCTAAAGGAGTCACTAAAGATTAAAAAATGCGGCGACTCACAGAGAAGGAATCCTCCGTAACACGAATCCTTCGTTTCTCCACATGTAAGTTTCCGGTGAGAGAGGAGTGATCACGAATGGTCCAGAGAGTGGTGGGATCTGACGTTGAGAGAGCAATGGGATCTGACACCGGATTCCTGAAGGGGGCGAACCTTCCGCAAATCCAGAGCGGTACGATTCCCACACGTGACGTTACATGGATTTGTCCGGTCTCCCGGAAACAGAGAAATATTATGGACGAATTCACGGACCTGTGTGCATTCCTGGCGGAAAGGAAGAAAGTCTGGGTACTCCCGATTCTGATGGCTGCCTGCTCGTTCATAATGTTAGTCGCTTTCACGCAGGGCTTCGCGGTCGATCCGTTCCTTTCCACTCTTCCCAGCGAATTGGTTGAGGATGAATTGAATCCTGAAGGTTTCCCCCCTTATTTACACGAGGAACTGACCGCAGAACTGCAAAGGGATTGACGAGCCGCCTTCCAGTTCCCTTGTAGACTGTGCCTCCCCTGAGGGCACCATAGGAAGAACACAGTGAACAACAAACAATCGGGGATCGATCTGGAGAAGATTCGCACCATCACCAACTGTCTCGCCCAATATTTCCACGATCTGTATATCGGGGGTGAGGGTCTGACCCACTTTGTGTTTCAAGAAGACATGCAGCGTGGAGAACTCCAATTCAATTCCGATTACCTGCATACACTTCATCCGAGTGGAACCCTTTCGCTGTTTATGGAATCCACAGTCATGCCGGCGATCCTCGCGAATCCAAATAGGCGTATTGAAGTAAGTGGTGATGGCTCCATCGCCGTGTCGAACACATCATGCCGAATTCCGTCGGCCTCCGGATCAGCCAGGTGATGACTTCTCCGTTGTTCACAATCCTCTAGTCCTCAAATTTAGAGTCTGTGAGGAGATTGCCGAGCTTTTGAAGGGAAGCGCCGGACTGCCACGTACATATTTGATATCCATGACACATACGCGAACATTCGCGAAGCGCTGACTCGGCCAAGCACTAAAGACTCTTGAGCATTTACCGAATACTTCCTGTGGGCACTGGTATTGCTTCTCCTGCCTGAGTCAAGTGCAAGCCCACACAGTTGTGGGATACCGAACACCAAGAATGCGCACCCATCCGAGGAGGCACTATTATGGAACTGATCCAACAGGCACCGCCCAGCGGAAGGCCTCATGCGTCGGTCACTGCTTGGCGCTGGTCTGTTCATACAGTCATGGCCTTGCTCAGCCTGGCACTCGCTTCTGAATGCTTCTCATTTACGACGAGTCCGACATCCCTGACGTTTACTGCGGAGCAGGGTTCGACGAATCCACCCAGTCAGACGCTCTCCGTCTCGAGGGACGGGAGTCGCCAGACGAGTTTAACGAATTCCGAATCGGCCTCGTGGTTGATGGTGTCACCAGGCACAACCTCGATGACGAGCGCGGCCCAGCTCACTGTGGCGGTCAATCCAACAGGACTTGCCGCAGGCACATACAAAACAACCATCACGATTAACGTAGGAAAACGGTCAACTAAGAAAGTTCATGTGCGGTTGGTGATCTCGCCGGTCAGCCCACCTCCACCAGTAGCCTCAACCGCCACCCTCGCGTGGAGCCCGGTGATCGATCCAACGGTAACCGGCTATAAGTTGTACGTCGGAACCGCGTCAGGCCTCTATAGCAGAGATATCACGGTCGGCAATCTTACTTCCTATACCGTGGACAGTTTATCTCTCGGGACCACCTACTTTTTCGTCGTCACTGCGTATAACAGCGACGGTGGCGAGAGTTCACCCTCAAATGAGGTAAGCAAGAGCGTCTATTGACCCATTGGCCACGTCCCACTATACGCGGACTTCTCAATTTTTCCGCAGGGTCTACGGCATAGTGGGACTCGCGTATGGATCAGCCTCCTCGGTCACCAGCAATCGCTCCTCCTGAAGGTTACCGCTCCCGCGACTGAGCATCACTCTCCTTCAGCAAACAGGTCCCCTCTTCACTCTTTTGCTCAGTGAGCCTGTGGCGAGTCGGCTGTGCTGATCGTTAACGCTTCGTCAGGCTGGTTATTGCCTTCACATGGTGCCTGCGTGAAATTAGGACTCCGAATAGTTCGTGTACACTAGGGTTTCATCCAGGTCCCCCAGCGGCAGCTAGGTGACAAACTAGTATCAGGATCAACGTTGGTTTGGGCGATCACCTAAACTGGAGGTATCTATGCGATGCACTCACGCACGTCACGGCGTATTAACACATGCTGCGCTTGTTTTTGGCGTGATTCTAGGAGCGGGATGCGCAATGAACCTGCCCAGTACGAGTCGAACCGGATCCGTGCATGATATCACCATCGAACAAGAAATCCTTCCAGCAGAGGCCAGTGCTAACATCGGAGATGAAGTGCGTTTCGTCAATCACCGAACAGCAGCCATACAGGTCATATTTCTTGAAGGCGATCTCGATAAAGTGTCGTGCCAACGAGGATTTCGGTCCCTGGGCGTGATGCGAGAGGCAGCTAAGGTCGCTCCCGGTGATGCCGCGAGCGTGTGTTTCAATAAGCCAGGTTTCTACAGCTACACAATAAGGATGACGGAGAATGTACAAGGGGGCGAAACCATTCGATCCGGTAGCATTCAGGTTGGAAAGGTAGCTACCCAGACCCCTAAGTCTTGATAGGCAAATACAACCTTCTTTAATCGAGCGAGGACGTCTTGGCTGAGCTTGAGAGAGGGACGTCATGAATGCTGTGATACCATTCGATGAAACGAAACCAGTCCGGGCCCAACCAGTCGTCCTCGGAACTCTCACCATTATTACCCTCCTTTGTACATTTATCATCGATATTGGAACCGCCGACGAGGTCGTCACGTGGGTTCCGTACTGCATTGCCATTGTGCTTGCCCTGCAATGGAGGGGAATCGCTACGATCGTGCCAGTTACGGCGGCGGCCTTGATATTGATGGTGCTAGGATTCTTAGTGTCGCCGCTTGGAAATTTTCAAACCGAGGCAACGAACCGAGCAATCGGAGCGGTCACCCTGACGACACTTGCATTGGTATGCCTGTACATCGACTGGCGTCGAGCCAAGCATCGTAGAGTGCTCGTCAAAACGACCGCGAGGCTGAACCGTCTTCGGCTGCTCGTCAATAAACTGAGGAGAGCACCTCGATCTTAATTGACACCCACATCTCGAGGAGTCGCATAAGAAGAGAAATCTCCGCATGAAAAAGGCCCGCTGATAGGGCGGGCCTTTGTTGCGCAGACATCGGCGGAGCGGTTAGGCCACCGTCACTTCGATGGATTTCGGCTTGGCTTTCTCCGACTTCGGTAGATGAAGATTCAGCACGCCATCTTTAAACTCAGCTTTCTCCTTCTCATTGTCAATCACATCAGACAGCGAGAACGTTCGAGCAAATCGACCATATGATCGTTCGATCCGATGGAATTTCTTCCCCTGCTCTTCGTTCTCATGTCTGCGTTGTCCCTGAAGGGTCAGTACTCCATTCTCAAGTGTGATAATCACATCTTCTTTTTTGACATCCGCAATCTCAGCCTGAATCTGATACTCCCCCTTCGGTCTTACTGATATCGACTGACGGGGTCCAATCCGCCACGATCTGAACCGATCTAAACCAAAGCTCTCGTGCAAGAAGCTATAAATATGAAACGTCGAAATCGAAAGTCTTGGTGTAGTCATTCACGCCGTTCGCTCACGACCTGGTCAACGATCCCATAGCGTGAAGATTATCCATCACCGTGAGGAGTTTCTCGTTGTAGACGATGGACGGTAGCGGCGTACTCACGAGACAAATGCGCTTTTCCTTGAGAGGCATATACCCTCTTTCTTCAGGGAATGCGGTGCAGGAGGATTCTGCAGTGTTTGTTTGACGTAAGGAGACCGTGACGTATAATCAAAGTGAGGATTTGCTTCGAGGCTTGACGTCTTGGACTGGAGAACGTGGCTACGTGACTATTCCTCCTGGTCGCCACCCTCGGAGCAAACCTCTACTTTGAAGTCCCGGTGAAGTTATGCTCGCCCTTTATTTTCAGGAAGACCCGCCTTTCTGGATGTGACCTTTACGATGTATAACGGCCAGTAGGTGTGATGCACGCGCACATCCAGTTCAATAGTCACCAGAAACAATACACGAGGAACAGCAATCCCCACCCCACCGCATATGCGAGCAACACACGTTCAGCGCGCATCCTTACTCCATAGCTATACGTCCGACATCGACCGATCAAGATGTTGCTCTGGTAATCCGCAAAAAAGAAAGCCCCGTCCTCTTTCGAAGGCGGAGCTTCATTGAACAGCGCAATTTTTATATTTCGTTCCTGGTAGCGTTTCCACTACCCGCTCAAAATATTTTCATTGCACCGTTCGATTATCATCCTATCGTCTTCGTGTCCGGACAGATACTGGGAGAATCCCTACTTCTCGAGCAAGATGAACCGTCATGCCAGCTTTCTTCCAACCTTTGTTCGCGAAATTTAATGAGTAGGTCTTCACGCTCGTTTCATTCGTTCTTCATCTCTGTGCTGTAAATAGTATCAATGTACGAATTAAAGGAGGCCTATCATGGATGCCAACTGGCTTATATTCGGCGGGGTGATCGTGGGATTAGTGGTGGCGGCTGCCTTCGTTTACAAGAAGGGCCAGTAACCTAATAGATCGATAGCGCTCTTTCTGATAGGCCTCCGGAGCTCGCGCGACTAAGACGGCCCATAGTTTCTGCTCTGCTTGAGCTTTGAAGAAGTGCCACCCCCTTGCGTCAGCCTCCGCATTGCAAGACTTACGGAATGGACGGGCCTCAAGTAACACAGAGTGTTGACTAGCCTCTAATCAATACATCATTGTTTAGAATAAGGTTCCCGAACTAAGGAGTTTGCCATGGCGATCACGCCTATCGAGGACCTCTTCAGTTCGTCAACTTCATCAAGCGTACAATCGATCAACGTAGTGCTAATTCGGATTGCAGTCAGTTGAGGCATGTTCCGTGCGCCGATCTGTCCCTCGGTTTGCGCGAATCCACAGGGCATGATCCTGCTGGTCTACATTGGCCGCAATACGGTCTCCTTTGTTGATAGGAGGCTTCTCTGTGCTCTCGTCGACCTGCACGCTCACTTCTTTGCCATCCTCGTTCTTCAGGACATACGTCGTACCGTCCATCGTGAGTACTTCTCCAAAAATCATATGGCTTTTTCGAGCCGCATCTTGTTCGGCCTGCATCGCATTTTTCCCAGGGGGTATCTCGCAGGGGGTTCGCGTAAGGTTGTCTCCAGCTGTCGATGCGCACCCGGTCAGTAAGAGGGTGACTAGTCCTAGCGACAATAGGAGTGTTTCTGCTCGAACACTTGTGGAAGTGGAAATCATGATGCCTCCTGGTTGAGAATAGCTCGTTTCAATCGCTCCCATTTTGTAATCAAAACTATGTAGTCGTTATCATTGTTCATACTCTGACCCCACTAGGGATGCCCCTTGTCCTCGAATGAGGCCTTCTTATCCAAGCCCCTGGTTTCGAAAGCTCCTAACCGATCTTCCGGCAGATGTTACGGCATCGAATACCGCACCGTGGCCGTGAAGAGTCAGTCTCGACAGACCGCTCGGAAACTTCTGAGTCTTTACGCGTCGCATCCACATCTAGGGTTCTAGGTCTCGATTTACCTGGGGTTTTGACTAGAAGCCAATCAGTACTGCCGTGACTAGAATCAGAAGCAAGCTTTGTTGTCGGAGCACGAGGAGGCTATGGCAGGCAGCGCGGCCCTCGCATCAAGCGTAATCGAGATGTTGAAAGCGGATCATGAGAAGGTGATCGGGCTGTTCGATCAATTCGAACGCACAGAAGGGCAGGTGCAAGAGGATATTGCAGCCACTGCCATCATGGAGTTGGAGGTTCATGCAGACCTGGAAGAGAGGCTGATCTATCCGGCCATTCGAGAGCACCTCGACGAAGACGACCGGATCAATGAGGCGAGTGAAGAGCATCATGTCGTTCACCTCCTGATCAAGGAACTTAAGGCGCTCAATCCGAAGGATGAGGCGTTTCAGACCATCTTCAGAGTATTGGGCAAACTAGTCCAGCGTCATATTGAAAAAGAAGAAGGGGAGATCCTGCCAGAGGCGTACCAGAGCTCGATTGACTGGGATGCACTGGAGGCCGCGGTGATGAAACGTCAGAACGTCGTGGTGGACAGATTGACGAGAGACTCGAAGCCCTTTTCCTCACCTCGTCGTTCCAGAAAAGCTTGTTCGGGTAAGAAGACAAAGCCGCTTTGACTACCACCAGTCACCGAATTGCACCGGCCCGATCGAACGGCTGATCCGATGGCATTGACCGAAGACGCCAAACGCAACGTTCGATCTCAACGGGTGTGAATATGGAACGACCTCTAAACGCCAACCCCGAAAATATTATGATACCCCCGGCAACAGTTCGTGTGTTGGTGGTGGATGACCACCGTCTTGTCCGCCAAGAATTGCGGAACATCCTGAGCTTCTATCGTGAGTTCACGGTCGTTGGTGAAGCGGAGGACGGCAAGCAGGCCTGTGAGCTGGCGCAGCAGTTACAGCCGGATGTCATCCTCATGGATATCCATATGCACAAGATGAATGGAATCGAAGCGACGCGGTGGATCAAGGTAAGGCTCCCCAACGTCATTATTATCGGGCTCTCGGTCAATACGAGCGCTGCGGCCGCTCATGACATGAAAGCTGCGGGAGCGGTGGCTTCTTTGAGCAAAGAAGCCGACTCATCGGACCTGTACCGAGCCATTCATTCTGCGCTCACGAGTTGAGGACCTTGATAACCTTTAACGCCTGACATGCGGTCTTAATGACAAGCGAGTATTAGGCATGACAATCGAGTCAATCCGCCACCATGTTGGTTGGTGAATAAAGAAATGAGACGCTTCACATGAGACTCTCAATCGTGGTTCTCATCGTCGTTATTACCCACTGTTCGATGCTTGTCCCTTCGGCGTGGAGTCAATCGTCATCCGCTGACACATCGTCGTTTGACACACAGCAAGGGACGCCTTCCGGCACCGGTATGAAAGCTGCCTCAGCCGTCGTCACAATCCTGTATTTCCCGTTGAAAGCGGCATGTGCTATCGCGGGTGGATTAGTCGGTGGTCTCGCCTACGTGTATTCAGGATTCAGTGAGCCAACGGCGAAAAGTGTCTGGCTCTCCAGTATAGGGGGGACGTACATCATTACTCCGGAGCATCTGACAGGCGATCGGCCGGTACGTTTCCTGGGCGGTGATGCCGAAAGTGAGGGGATGTCAAATGCCTCGGCGATAAACGACTGAGGGAAGAGGAAGCAGGTGTGCATGGGACCGACGCGTACTCACCCGCAGTTTCCTCTTAGGAGAGACTAATGGCTGAGAAGAAATGCGCTCATCCTCCATGTAAATGTTTCGCGGAGGTGGGAAAAGAATTTTGCTCCGATGAATGTCGCACCGCCCGTACGGAGGGAATTCCTTGCAAGTGCAACCATTCGAGCTGTCGTGCCCTCAAGTAAAGCGGGCGGTTGGTCTGGTCTTCCCAAATAGTGCCGACGCTTCTTTATCGGCGGGTCGATATTGCGTCTTTTTTTTCATATAGTTACGGAACCGTGATACAATTGTGTCATGCCCTTAAAGAAGCCCTATAAGCCCAATTCCAGTGTCAAACACAAATGGAAAGGCCGCAAGAAGTTTGATCCGAAATCCGCGAGTAAGCTACTTCCCGACACCAGCCGTATACCGTGGTTTCCAACCACCCCCAAGACTGGAACCGACGCCTAGCCATCAGGGAACCGATCGTTACCCTCGCGATGGTGAACCCAGTTCCTTCGACCAGAACAAGAACATTCCGTGGCCGCCTCGCGTGGGTGGTCCTCCATCCGACGAATCGCGGAAGATTCCAAAGTTATAGGTGTAGTTCAGTTCGATTTGCGATCGCCAGGGAGCACCGGACACGAGACCGAACCCTACGGTGGGCATGGAGTCAGTCGACTGTTTGATTCGGCCATCTGATGTAAATCGTGGGCGATCGACGAACGCGAACCCCGCTTCCACGTAGGGAAACAGAAAGAAGAGGGCTTCATACCGGTATTGCACATTCGCGATCGCATAGTGCCTGGGAAAGAGTTCATTGAATGCCACGCCGTGGATCATCGGCAACGACACGGCGTCCCATTCGTAGCCCGTAGGTCGTCCGGGAAGACGAAAGGCTGAAAATCGGTCAAGATCCTGTCCCGTCCCGGCGTGAACGCTTGAAATCAGGCGATGTTTCTCGCTATTCACAAAAGGTAGCCCGGAGGCTGCGAGCAGGTATCCGCTGAATGCCAGATAGGTGCGTTCTTTTTTGAAATCGGGCGTGTCGAAAGGAGGTCCTCCCCACGCATTCCACTTGGCGCGATGTCCGTGGAACACATCTCCTCCTAGTGTCACCCCCTCATGGGGCAGTTCCATGAGATTGCGGGTCATGGCGTCGATGCGGACTTTAAGGTGAATCCGTCCTTCATAGGTGTCGCTCGGTACGCCATACTGGGGCGACGTATCCCCGGTCCCCTTAAACCACCGGTACCCTGGCTCATACGTTACAAAGAGATTGACAGCGCTATCTTGCCTGAACGGCTGAATTGGAAGGTGATACCCTATTCCGACACCGCCGAAAATGTAACTCCACTCGATCTCTGTTGCGAGAATCCGCTGTCCCTCAACATTCTCAGAACGTCCCAGCGGTGCGATAAAGTTATTCAAAGTAAAGAGCACGGTCCATCTGGGATACGTCCGGAGTCCGATAGAGTAATTGAGGTCATTGACCACGCCCGTGATGGTTCCACGGAATCGGCGGTTGTCATCATCCCAGTTTCGCCACACATAGAGCGCTCCAAAGGGAAGTACTTCAAGCTGAGCGGGGCCTTCAGGGATCCACTGCAACCCAAAGCTGGCTGCTGTGACTGAGCGTCGATCTCTCGGGGCGACATGAATCTCCTCTCCAAAAAGCTTGGTCCGAAACTCTCGTCCTGCATGCGGAGTCGGTTCCTCTATCGGAGTGGGCTCTTGCGGCACTGATTCCGCGTGACTCATCCCGGAGACGAGGATCACAAGCGTGAATGTCAATGCTACGTGGGGGCGGACAGGAAGGAGGATGAATCTCAGGAATCGTTCCGTCATCATCCTCTACTCGAAAGCGGTGCGAGTTTGTCGGCCTTTTCCTAATGAAGGACTCTCGCACGGTGAGAAGTGGTCGCCTACCGCTTTCATGAAAGATTCAGCTTGCGAGGCCCGTTTCTTCATGGCGATACATGTATACCAACGGTGCGAAACTAGCTCTCCGTATAAATCGAACCGATGAATTGGCCGACAACAATTCTATACCTGATTCATGCTGTTATGGCTACCTGGAACAAGCTTCTAGAGATCCTGATCATCGTACATAGGAAATAGGACGTCTCGGAGGAGATTCTTCGCCCTCGATCACCTTGCTGGACGCATTGCAGATGCTGCACCGGCGTATCAGACCGACATGATTGTTCAATGCTTCAGCAACTAAGACGAGATGATATCGCTCGCCTCCGCAAAGCGCGCAGGTGTAGCCAACCGGTTCACTCGCCAGGTTTTGACGATGCCTTTTTTTGCTTAGTCGAATCTTCGAGACATGATGAATTCCTTGCATTTTCCCCTCCCTCACTTCAAAAGACAAATCCAAGCCGTAGGATCCGGTGACGGTTCGTAAATCCATCACATCGGGATTTAAACCGCATTCCGATCCTCTCGCTCACGCGTCTGCGCCTATCCAATTAGGCAGTGTATCGGCTTAGAATCCATCCCTCGAACCCGGATTTGTCACGGATTCAATGAGAAATAGGTTGATCGGTTAGAAACGAAATAGCGTGACCAGCGGTATTTACCTTTGCATCCACAATATCACCCGGCTTAGCTTTTGCCGTTCCCTTCGTAATGGTGGTTTTGTCCACGTGCATGCGCACGACCACTCCATCTTCCTGTTTAACGAAATAGTTGTCACCCTCGACGCGCACGATCTCCCCTTTGATTGTCTTGCCGGGTTTCGAATCGCCTATCGAATCGCTAATCATCGTCACTGAGGAGTCGCCTGTGAAGTAGTTTCCAGCCGAGGATAGAGTCACAAGCATGAGTCCTATCCAGAGAACAACCGCTGAAATAAGACCAAGGACACTTATTTGATTTCGCCTCTTCATGGTCTCTCCTTTCAGGATAAGGTTACCTTCTTTAAGTCTTTGACGCTGCCGCATCCCGTTATCTCCCGGGCTGATCAGCGCATGGACATGAGAGCAGTCGAGTTCCGAGACTTGCCAATCTTCAGGTCGATATCTGAGATGCCCGTCTCTTGGTGCTTAATCGTATCGGATTCCAGTCTCCCGAATCCTTCCGACCACGCGGCATCCACAATTCGAAGCTTCGCTTCACGGGGTGGAAGGGATTCATTGAACATCGTCGAATAGGCATCTCGGAGGCTTTCCTGAAATTGGGAACGGCGGTCCGAAGGGATTCCTGCTAGGACGGCGAGAGAAGCGATGTGCTCTCCGGATCCTCGGGCGCTTTCAGCCCGCAAATGCTCATATGAATAGCCCACGAAGAGCTCAGTTTTCTCTCTGGCACGCGTGAAGCGGTCAATAGCCACTGCCCCCGGAGTCGTGCTTGACAGGAATTTCTTGGTTGGCTCCAGGATTTCGCCCACGGCTCTCGAGGTGCCGTCGCTCAACGCCGTTGTCGCATCGAATGGAGCTTTGGTCAGTTCCACCGTGGCTTCGGTGACGCAGCCTGACAACATCAACATGCCCAAAAACAGCCCGCACGGTTTTAAACCATTCATGATGTACTCCCTTTAAAGCAGTCAGTAGTCTTTCTATTGGCCTAATAAGGAGACAATATGTCTTTTGCCTGATACTGAGCACCTAGGAAATACGATAGGTGGGAAAAGGGTTATGTTTAAGATAGGTTAGATTCGTATTGAGGATCAAACATCAATCAAGTAATGCAACAGTGGAACGGCATTGAGGTTCAATAAGAAGAGAGGCTACTAATGGGTTCTCCAATGGAAAATAGCGTGCCACCAAATGGATCCGGCTTATCATCCGTAAATCGACATCATCTGTTTGCGATCATGTTTTTAATCGTTTTCGTGCTCTTGATCGCGCAACTGGTAGTCATTCTTCGTCCGTTTTTCACTCCAATCTTGTGGGCCGCTATTCTGGCCTCCGCCACCTATCCCCTCTACCTTCATCTGTGGAAAGGTGTCGGGAGGCGGTCAAATGTATCGGCCGGTGTGATGACCGGCGCCGTGTTGATCACTGCGGTTTTGCCTGCTGTCTATGGAATTGTGTTGGCTGGGCAGCAAGGATTGGAAGCGTACAAGCTCGCGGCAGACTGGCTCAAAGCGGGTCACTTACAAGACATCGCCATCATGGCGGAACGCATTCCAGGACTAAGCTATATCAGTCAAGAGTTGGGAAGATTAGGAGTCGTAATCGGAGGGAGCGATAAAATTCAGGATTCCCTCCTTGAAGGGGGAAAGGCTGTCAGTACGTTCGTCCTCTCGCAAAGCATGGATTTGGCCACCAATGCGTTGATGCTGGCGACGAATTTTTTGGTCATGCTGTTCACGCTCTTCTTCATGTTTCGAGACGGGGATAATGGATTTCGAAGCTTCTTTCGCGCGTTGCCGCTTGAAGAACGACACAAGATAAAAATTTTTGATCGGCTGAATGTCACGCTGAAAGCCGTGGTTCGTGGAAAGTTGCTGACGGCTCTGGCTCAAGGCAGTGTCGCGGGTGTCACCTTTTATATGCTCGGGTTGCCGTTCGCCACGTTCTTCGGTGTTTTGTCAGGGATCTTGTCGTTTCTTCCTGTCGGAGGAACGGCGTTGGTGTGGGTGCCGCTCGCGCTGTATTTGTTGCTAAATGGAGCGATGCTGAAAGGCCTGATACTGATAGCCGTTGGAGTTGGCATCATAGGTATGTTGGATAATCTCTTGTTGCCGGTGTTAGTGGGATCAGAAGCGCGCCTTCCGGTCCTCCCGCTGTTTTTCGCTTCTCTCGGAGGGTTGGCCTATTTCGGTTTTTTAGGATTGTTCCTCGGCCCCGTCCTACTCGCCGTGGTCTTGGAGACATTCGATATCTATCAAGAGGATTATCAGCAGCCAAAAAGCGATTTGATTCTGCCGCCTTCGTCAATGCGACCATTAGAGAATGACAGGGAGGCAAGTAAAGATAGTCTTGTTGGTGCTGTGGAAGTCGCCGGTCACCCGAAGGATCTCTGACGCGCACATAGCTACTTCGTTAAACCTGTTCAGTCGACGTGCCCAGTACACGATTCACACATCTATGGGAATTCCTAGTGGATCGTAAAAGGACACCGAAGTATTAGTATATGGAGTGAAGCGCACGATCGAAAGCGCTTCGATCGGGTTTTAATCATCACAGGAGGACGACATGAACGCAGACCAATTCAAGGGCAAGTGGCAGCAGTTTAGGGGAGAACTCAAAAAGAAATGGGGAGAGTTCACTGATGATGACCTGACGCAAGCCGAAGGGGACTACGACAAATTCATGGGGCGCGTTCAGGAACGATATGGTGATAAAAAGGAAGAAGTCGTTCAGTGGACAAGGGACTGGTATGAGAGAGAGCGGCCTTCCACAGCCGCGAAACACTGACGGTCTAGTACACTTGGTAGGGAGAGTGGCTCGGTCATCTCGACCGGGCCACTCAGCACACGCGTTCCTCCTCGCATCCGACCCAGCCAAAAGATAGTTGGAAATCGTTCATGATTCATGATCCTTGACCTCGCCGGGGTGCTAGCCTTCCTGCTGCCGTCAATGCGCAAGTTCGTAACGAACGGAACTCAATAATTCCCCTAGACCGAACGGCTTCTGAAGGACACGCCGAGCGCCTAACAACTTTGCTCTGGAGAGGTTGTCGCTGGCATCAGCCGCTCCACTGATGGCAATGACTTTGGCGTTCAAAAAACAGCGGGTCAATTCGAGAATCAAGTCCAATCCATTCATCTCGGGCATGCGGATATCGGTAATGACCAGGTCAGCCGGTGCGCATTGATAGGCAGTCAATCCCTCATGGCCGTTGCCGGCTTCCGCGATTTCATGCCCCTCTCGTTCCAGGACTATCCGAAGAAAGCTGCGAACGGTCTCTTGGTCATCAATAACCAGAATCTTTGCCATGAAGGAAGACCCCTTACGTGCGCGATGGTGCCGGATTTTTACGTGTGCCAATCGTAGAATGCACCATACCAGTTGCACAACTTTCCCGCTATCTTTGAATAACTATCTCGCCGTCTTGGTTCTAAGCGGGTGCAGCTGTATCGCTTGACAGGCCACCGGCATTGATCGCTATCGCTAGCCCAATCCAGGTCTTTCAACACTGGACACTCGGCAACGATAAGGGCTAGGCTGAAACAAACCGAAACAAGGAGCAACCCAATGCCTGGAATGTTTGGGTCTCATCCACCGCTCATGTTGATCGCGATCGCGATCGTCGTGATCGCGGTTGTCGTGTTCGCGCTGATGACGGCAGGGTACTGATTCACGGCGGACCGCCTACTCAGCCTTCGTTTAAAGACTTCCACGTGTGCTTCGTCGTCCCCAGGATGGAAGGGGTGGGTCTGGAGTGTGAGTAGGCGTGCCACTCCCATCGGCTATGCAGACGAAACATTCCAGAGCTCTTGCGCGAATTCACGTGTTCGGTGCTGCCGGCTCTGGAGTGACCACATTGAGCAAGGCACTAGCCGAAGCCCTCTGCCTGCCATACCGCGACACTGACGAATATTATGGATGCCCTCAGAGCTGCCATATCAGACGAAGCGCCCACTTGCAGCTCGAACCGCCATGGTTAAAAAAGATGCTCAAGCGCCGGAATGGATACTTGGAGGCTCGCTCGATCAATGGGGAGCAGACGCTATTGTATCCAGACTGACTCTGGCTATCTTCCTAACTTTGAATCAAGAGGAGAGGCTTGCAAGACTGAAGTTTCGAGAACGACTTCGTTTTGGTGACCGTATTGGCCCGGGGGGAGATATGTATCAGACTCATCTCGATTTTATGGAATGGGCCGCAGCGTACGAGTCCGATCGTCTTGACCTGCGCACGCGCACAAGACATGAGCGATGGATGATCACCTTGTCGTGCCTCATTCTCCGTCTTTCAGGAATGCTGCCAACCCCAGATCAAGTAAATATTGTTCTAGGGCGCACAGAATAATCACGATGCCGACAGAGGATAATAAAGACATCATTCGGCGGTGGATCGCATTCGTAAACGCAGGTTTCCCGGGAAGTTTCGACACGTTCATAACTCCGGATTACGTTGGCCATCTCGGCCTCACCACAATGGGTCGTGTAGAACTCGAACAGCTTGAGCGTGCATTCCTCGTTGCCTTTCCGGATGCTCACCATTCCATCGATGATCTGATTGCCGAGGGAGATCGGGTCGTGCTGAGAACAACCGCTCGTGCGACACATCGCGCCCACTTTCACGGCATAGATCGCACAGACAGGGCAGTCGAGTTCACAGCACTTGTGATCTACAAGGTTGGAAATGGAAAAATTATGGAATCATGGGGTGAGATCGACTTTGCACGCCTCATGCAGAGTTTGCGATCAGACGATCACCATGTCCGATGAGTGCCATGGCCACGACGGACTGTGACCGAGAAGAGGCATATGAACGTAATAGAATGTACCTTCGAGGGCTACTCAGAGCAAATCCTAGAGATCATGAACGAAGCTATCGTAAGTTCTACCGCTCTGTACGACTATCACCGACGCTCACCAGAGAGTATGGTCCGATGGTTCCAAATCAAAGAACAATCGAATTTCCCCGTAATAGGGCTTGCGGATGCTGGCGGTCGCTTGGCGGGCTTTGCATCCTATGGTCGATTTCGGGATTGGCCCGCCTACAAATACTCCGTTGAGCATTCCGTATATGTTCGCACAGACGTTCGCGCACAGGGCCTAGGAACGCGGCTTCTGAAGGCACTCATCCAGCGAGCACAGGAGCAGGGGTATCATGTCATGGTCGGTGGAGTGGATCGATCGAATGATGCCAGTGTCAGGCTTCATACGAAGCTAGGGTTTGTTCATGCAGGTACGTTAAACGAAGTCGGCTACAAATTCGGTCGGTGGCTCGATCTTTCGTTTTATGTCCTGACACTACCCACACCCACCTCGCCCACGGATGGCTAAACAGGGTTTGGTTCAGGACGTTGATCTACATGATCGAAGTTGCAACCAAATCACAATTTGACATCGTATGGAACATTATCGATCGGTGCCGCAGCGCTCTGCTCGACCAAGGCATTCTCCAGTGGGACAATCTTTATCCTACAGCTGAAACTGTGCGGGCAGACATTGCGGACGGACGACTTTATCTGTCGACTTCCTCCGGGATTAATCGGGCGGTTGTTACTCTTGATATGAAGGCAGAACCTCAGTACTCCACCGTTTTGTGGAAAACGCTAGAACCCGCCCTCATCGTGCATCGCCTCTGTGTCGACCCGACATTTCAAGGGAACGGTTTCGGCCGGCAGCTCATGGACTATGCTGAGAGCTATGCGAGGCAGCATCGATATGCCAGTCTGCGGCTTGACGCCTATTCAGGGAATCCGCGAGCCCTCGTACTGTATCACCGGCGCGGATACCGCAAAGCTGGTCAGGTTTTATTTCCCCGCCGAGTGCTGCCGTTCACCTGTTTTGAGCTGGGACTAGAACATTGATTCTTAGATCAATGAAAAATATCAAAGCGGTCATATTTGATATGGATGGCTTGATGCTCGATAGCGAGCGTTTGGCCATGCAATCCTTGAAATGCGCGGGGGCTTGTATAGGACTTGATTTCACTGAGTCCATGCTCGTGGGCTGTATCGGGCTTAATGCTGCAAGCGCGAATATCTTTCTCACGCAGAGTTTAGGGCGGCCAATACCCCAGGCAGCACTTTCGGCCGCGTTTGATGCTGATTACAAAATGTCTCTCGAACGAGTGTCTGGATCCATGATGGCCCAAAGCTAAGTTACACTTCCGTATTACTATGGTCGTTTCTCGTCTTGACACTCAGTTTCGACAAGGCCTATTGGGCACAGAAAATCATGTTTCAGGTCCAGTTTGTGAATGCTGAGAGTACACAATTCAACCGCCTTGTAATCGACGGACCATTTCACAGTAGAAAGTATCAGCCAATCGCTCCAGATTCACGCAGTCCGCTTCATTGTAGCCGAGCAATCGTTCTTTGGCGTTCGTATCATGACTGTGCCGCCAGCGATTCCACAGCAGGACCGCATCATGACCACTTAAGCCCTGCAGCTCCGCCGCGCGAGGAATGTCCAGCTGTGCTTCAATCGCCTTGAGTCCACCTCGATACCCAAGCTGTCGGCCCACGAAACACAGATCGATATGGGGTTGATTTAAGGGGAGGTTTGGAAACTGCGCGAGCAACATCGGCACATCAAACGTTGTTCCGCAAAACGTCACCAACAAATCGTACCGCGACAATTCATCCGCAAGTTGCCGAGGATTTAACGAGTCACCACGAACGAATGAGGTAAATCGGCTATAACCGTAGCACCCGACGACGGTGATGTGTCCGAAGGAATCGGTTTCGATGTCCAGATACCCCGCACGTTCACGAAGCCATTCATAGAGCCGCCATTGCTCTCGCTGGGGCAGAACCACGCCGAAATAGCGCGCATCATCTCGTAGGTAATGTGCCTGATCTTCCGAGATGCCCCCATCATACAGCACCTTTCGGCTTGCGCTGATGCCTCGAATGGAGGAGGCGGCGAGAAAATCAGACCACCGGGTGATCCCTTCCTGCCACAACCGTCGTTCCGTGGTCCGTCCGATTCCCTGAAGCAAACAAAAGCTTGATGTGATCATATTCGGACTGTCTGTTCCCACATGGGATGATCTTATTATAAGGTTCGGTCCGCTTCTAGCCACCGACCATTTCCTCTATTGGAATAAAAATAGGATTTCCCACCTCGGTTCTCGAAGCGCAACGGTTTCTCTGTTATTGAGAGGCGCTTAGCTGCTCTTAGGGAAGGCATACGAGGGTCACCAGGGAAGGAAATATCATGGGGCAACTGAATCGGTTGCCCCGGGGTGCTCCTCTTTCTCGTTGACCAGGTTGTTGCTGTGGCAGTCTGTCAGGCTTCTATTTACGGAGAGCTAATTGTCGGCAATCGGGTCCCAACCGGTTCGTTCACGAGAGGCTTGTATGGCCACTATGTGGCGAAGGATACGGCGTGCCTCGTGCAAAATGTTCCCAGGCAGGCTGGTCTCCTGAATCTCCGAGTCACTGTCCCATCGTTCGTCAGGTTTGTCAGCTGCAACGGTTTCAATCGCAAGGAATCGATGCAGGATGTACTCCATGGTAGGAATGGAAGGCTGTGAAAGGTCGGTCTCATCACGGGGTGCCTCATCGTCGGTCTGAAGCGGGGTCTCATGATCAGTGATTCGAGACATCCACATGAGTCCGAGTTTTTGCCGGAGGAACTCGGTGACCCACGCTTGATCGGTTGGTGCCATCTCGTGGGCCTCGATCGCGAATTCATCATTGTGTGCCCACAGCACGGTCGCACGTTGGACACACAGTACGGTGGGTTTGTCCGGGACGGACACCTTCAGGGTCAATTGCATGCCGGGTTCCACAGGTATTGCTCCCGCCACTCGCCAACCCAGAGCGGTCAGATCTAAGACGGTCCCCTCTGCAAGAAAGGCGTCATTTCCATACGACACGTGCCAGCTGACGGGAAACCGACTATGACGTCGCATAGGATTTGTCCTATTAGCCATGAGTGGTACTCCTTTCGCTTGTGTCCATCGGGTTATAGATCAAGCGTAGCGGGAAGAGTAGGCGAGCGCATTACTCGAAAAAACTACCCTGAAAGAGGGGTAGGTTGAGCATACAGCCCTGCGCTCGGACAGGAAGGAATAGCGCATACCGAATAAGTGAATGTTAAAGCCGAGGTGGTGAAACTAGTCCGACCAGTAGGTGAGCTTAATAAAAACGTAGTTATCTCGACAGTTTAAAGGTCGGATTCCCGTACATTGCGAGTCGACATGCTTCGTAAGGTCAATAGCAGCATGCCTAAGTAATAGGCTTCCTGGTACAATCTCGACGAATCGGTCGGTGCTGGAAACGATCAACGATCATGATGGGCTGCATGGTGGCTAGCCCCCGATGAGATGAAAGGAAATATCCCATGCGCCGGTTTGCAGTCAGCGTATTCGGCGGCCTCATATTTCTGGCTCTAGCAGTGGTCAGTGTACCGAATTCCGCTCTTGCGCTTCCGCCGGTTCAAGGAGAAGTTGTATCCCTGACCACCGGTATTCCTGGAACGATGGTCATTCGAGACGAGAAAGGGCAACTCCATATTTTGAACCTCACGTCGCAAACTCAACTCGGTGGCAAGTTTAAGGTGGGCGACAAGGTGCTTGCCTTCTTCAGTCCGTACGGTGTGAGTGCGGTTCAACCTCAGACGGGTAATCGCTAACCGACTTTTTTCTAAACTTCAAGAGCGAGCGTTCGCCTGCCTCCTTGACATGCAACTACTCTCGCCGAAGTGCAGCAAGGAATCCTGCAGCGCCGAGAAGCCCGCCGACAATTATTAGAAATGACGACGTGTCCGGAAGGCCGGCTTCCTGCGGAGGCGGCCAATCGGCGAAAAAGCCAAGTGCCATAAGAATTGCGCCGAGCGCTTGCATGACTTTCCATCGGATCGAGATCCGTCGAGCTGTCTCCGCTGATCTATCTTCGCTCGGTTTCTCCATCGATTGCGTCCGGGACGATGAGCATACCATGGCGCAACGAGTGGATGCGTAACCGTTCTCTCTACGGGGGAGTGTTTTGATGACCGTATGGAGATGGCAGGAGAGCGTTCGCTGCGGTAAGCGGTCACGGCTTCAGGCACTTGCGGCCTGAAGCCGTACCGAGCGTGGTGTCTACGGGACTTGCAGCAGTTCCTCAACGCTTACCTCATGCGGGACTCGCGTGGCGTGAGGCGCTTGATCGTCTTCCGGCGGGGCTTTTTGCGCTCGTTGCTCGATCGGCAACTGGCCGGAGGCACTGGCAGTACCTTCGAGAATCACATCGGCCACGAGCGCTTTCTCGGTTGACGTCACTTGAGCCGGCTCTTGCCGGGCCACGAGTAGATCGAGATCCAGCCAGCCATTCTTATGCTGTCCACTGAGTGCGTGCTTCACGTTTCCAAGCTGTTGAGATAAATCGATGGTGGCGGCCTTTTGCAGAAGCGCCCTGAGTTCGAGATCGACCATCTGCCAATAACCGGCCTTGACCTTGTCCAATTCGGCCTTCGACTCCGCAGTCATTTGGATATCCGAGATTGTGATGAGATTGCCATCTCGTTCAAGATGGGGTGCGCCCCAATAGTACAACGTGCCGTTCACGCTTCCGCTCGTGTTGACCGCGAGGAGCGTTTGGCCATTCGCGTTGGAAGCCGTCACTTGCTCGATCAATACGTTGTCCCCCAACATGTTAGGAAGTTTGACCTCTCGATGGAACAACCTCTGCTGCAATTGCTGGCTGAGTATGTCGTAGGGCACGGGAACCGTCAGCAAGATTTTGTAGGGTTGACCTTCCTGTGCGGCGACTATGGATCGATCCATGTGAATTTTCATCGGAGGAGCGTCGTTGGATGGTCGACAAGGGGTCTGATAAATCGCGATAGGGGTTTGTTTAGCCACCCCCGCTATCGTGGTGTGCTGTGCCGGGCCTTTCATAGCGCCCACAATGAATTCCGCCGCTCGGCCGTAGAGACAAAATTGTGTGTTGGCTTGGCTGACAGGAATCGGCTGTTGCAGCCGCTCCCAGACGAGGTTCAATGGGATAGTATAGGCGGCTTGGGCGACCGACTGAGCGATTCGCTGTGTGATCGTCTCCCGGTCGAGTATTTCAGCCAGCTGGTCCTTCACCGGGATTTTAAACATGTTGCAACTGCTGTCGCTTTCAGGTTTCAAGTCGATCGTCGTGCGAGAATCGATCAGGGTGACGAGCAATGCCCCGTCCTGTTCTCGGAACGAAAGCCGTCCGGTTCCTTCGATGATCGGATAGAGCGGATCGAGCCGGCAGGCGCGCGCAGCGGGTGACTCAATTGCGCCCCTGTAAGTGGCGCGGTATTTCACGATCCCGTCCTGAATGTGTACGTGTGGCTCGCCCTCTCGTACGAAGCGCCACACATAATCGTATCCAAGCGGGTGATTCTCTTCCGTGAGACGTGCAGGAAGCGCCGCTTGAATGATGCGCGATAACGGTGACAGATCTGCCGTCAACGTCACGGGGAGCGAGGAGACCGGAGCCTCGGCCTGTTTCACCCCTGTAGAAATCGCCGGAACCGTCGGAGCTGGACTTCCCAATTGTGCTGGCGGCTGAGGTTTTGTCGCTGCAGGCGGGATGGTATGACTGCATGCCACAAAGGTGAGAACCGAGGTATAGATGAGCATGAAGATATATTTCATACAGCACCTCTTGAAAATTATGATCCCTGCAATGGTGCAAGCCATATACCGACGCAGGACTCTTCAAAATCACTTCAATTATTGCTTGTTCGTCCCATGATGATGTTCGTCGATCAGCTCAAGCTATTCCAGGCGGGACACTTTGTCCTGTATCAGCAAAGCCCTCAGCTGATGGTAATGGGCTGAACTTATGTTTTAGGATGTGCCAGGTGAAAAAACACTCGGAGAGGTTTCGATGGAGTGGTTGAAACGGTGTTGGAACTGGTTCTGGGGCCAGACTGTCTTCAATAAGATCGTCATCGTTGGGCTGTTCGCAGCGTTTGTCCCGTTTGTTCTCCCGACAGTTGTGGCGTGGTTCAGGCCGACCGTGATTCACGTCGGCGTGGCCTTCTACACGTATGAACGTGGAATGCAGCCACAGGGTATGAATTCGCTCTATTTTTTCGAAAGGCGCAATCTGGTGACGGATTGCAGTATCCGGCGTGAGGAGCAATCTGTCCCAAGTGGTCGCGCAAAAATGCCTGACACACAACAAGCGTGGGTGTTGATCAAGTTGCTGCTGGAAAATGTGTCCGATCGCGAGATCACCAACCTCCGGGTCGGTGTGCGGTCTCCCGCTATCAAGCAGACCACTCAGCTGTTGACCGCTCCAACCGTGATTGCCACGGGTAACAAGGAGGCTCCACCCGATGTCAAACCTCTCTATGTCATTTCGATCGCAACCATTCCAGGGGCGAGCTCGGTGGTCGTTACATTGAAGACCGCTTTGGATGAAAACTTGCGCGACTTCATCTATGTCAAGCGCCGGCCTGTGACCATTCAGGTACCCTATGTCTCGGCCGATCAATTCAGACAGTATCCGCCGATCGTCTCGCGTACGAATGCGGTCAAAATGTTGAATCGTGAAGGGGTCTTGCGGACCGACACTGAGGACTCCGCGGATGAAAAACTCAAGATCACGATGTTGTCGCCCAACGAGCCGAATGTAAAGGAGCAAGAGGTGTCGTATCGAGTCCTTCCGCGAGCAAAGACCTGCTCGGAAGCGGAAGCAGGCGTATGGTGAACTTGAACTCAGGAGAGTCGGAGTGAAAAGAGGAAAGGAGCCTCCTCGTCGATCAGGCGCTGTGAGGTGGAACCTCCGAGGTCGGAAGACTTCTCGCCGCTGACTGACCGGCCAACCAGCCCGTCGTCCAGGCCCATTGAAAATTGAATCCTCCGATACGGCCGTCGCAATCCAGTATCTCCCCCATCAGATAGAGTCCCGAAACCAGCTTTGACTCCATGGTGCGATAATTGATTTCTTCCAACGGCACGCCGCCGGCCGTGACTTCCGCAAAGTTCCACCCGCGGTCTCGTTCGATAGGAAATCGGAACCTCGTCAACGTGCTCAGGACTCGTTCTCGGTCACGGCGTGAGACTTGAGCCATTGGTTCCTGCGGGTTGCATGAACAATAGCGGCAAAGAGATTCGGCAAATCGATCCGGAACCAGCATCGATAGTATGCGCGTCAGCGAACGCTTAGGATGCTCGGCGGCTTGGGCCACAAACCACTTCTTCAATTCTTCCGGTGTCCGGCCTGGAACGAAGTTGCCATAACAATCGACCTGCGCATGGTCATTCGTCGCCAAGGTCCAGAAACGGCTGGCGTCCATGACTACGGGGCCGCTGATTCCGAAATGGGTCCAGAGCAGACTGCCCGTTCGCCGATCGACCTCTCGATCATCCACCACGGTAGTCAGTTCTACGTCATGCGATACGCCCGAAAGGGTTGAATGAAACACGGAAGGATCGAGTACTAAGGGAACCAAGGCCGGCAGTGTCGGCGTCACGCGATGGCCGAGGCCACGAGCCAGTCGATAGCCGAATCCGTCGCTTCCGGTTCTCGGCAGCGACTGACCGCCGGTTGCGAGTAGGACTCGGGATGCCTGCGTCACCCCGTGACTGTGCCGTACTCGGAATCCTGTGGGTGACGTCGTAATTTCGTCCACACGATGGCCCGGACAAAGTATGACACCGGTGTCCCTGGCACGGGCCAGCAAGGCGGTGAGGACGGTCCTTGCATCGTCGGTTATGGGAAACAGCTTGCCCGTCGATTCACGCTTCAAATCAACACCTAACGACATAAACCACGCGATTGTCCGTTCGACCGAAAACGCCGCGAGAATATTTCGAATGATGTTTCGATTCCCGAAGAAATCCTGTGGAGCGATCACCTCGTGGGTGACGTTGCAACGCCCGCCGCCGGAAACCAGAATTTTTGACCCTATTCTTTTGGCTCCGTCCAACAGGAGAACACGGCCTTGTACTCCGCCCTTCGCTAGAGTTTCCGCCACAACGATTGCACCGGTCAGTCCGGCCGCTCCCGCGCCCACGACGGCCACGTCCACCACTGTGTCATTCACGACTTGGTCCTTCATGCCTCTATGCGATCAAAAGTTGAATCCAATAACTAAGGGGTTGTCCTAGTATGGCTGGGAAGGGGCGGTATTAGAATAACAACCATTAGCTGCCCGACCTGTTCAGCATAGGTTTGGTTCCCGTTTACGCCGACGTTGCAACGCGGAGGGATTCGTTTGTGCCTTTGATGAGCGATGCCGAATTTTACGTCCACGTCCGCCACTCGATGCGAAATATGTTGAACGTTCTACTCTCTTTTACTCTGTGGCGACAAGGTTCACCTGTCAGCGCGATCATTCCTAAGGACGAGGCCTCCTTCCTTAGCCTGCTCACTTCTGCTATGACGCTTCGTCTTATCCTAACCTTCGCGCTTGGCTTGGCTGACGTGTGTTCGTTGTCTCCGCAATCAGTCCATGCCGTCGACTCCAATCTCACGATGTCGGCTTCTCAGACAGATCGGCCTGGCGGCGTCTCTCAGCCGGACGAAATAGACGTGGCGGCCCTCAGCGAGCGACGCAAGCAAGCGCAAACTGACTTGAATGCCGTGAGAGAATCGCTCGCATCCAAGAGTCTGGCCGGCGCGGCTCGCGGAGAGCAGGAGGAGCGGCAGGCGTTATTGGAGCAGATCGTTCGAGGGTATGACGAGCAGTTGAGCGATGTTCAGCGGCTTACCGAGGCGCGTGAACGGCACGCCGACATCGTTCGCAGCACCAATGAGTGGAAAGGCTTTCCCGAGCCTTCGCCTTATTCAATCTTCCTCGCGGATCAATTGTGGGATACCGTGCATTCCCTCACACTTGCCGCCGAAGGTCTGCAATCCCAACGTGAATTGCTCACATTAAGGTTTGAGCAGGCGCGCGAAGTGCTGGCGACGGCCGAAGAGCGGCTGCGGCAGGCGTCCGAACGCATGGAAACCGTCAAGAACGAGGCCGGTCGTGAGCGTCGAGAGTACGAGCTTGCCGCTCTTCGCGCTCGGGTCGCTTCCGTCATGCTGGAAGCGGCCCAACTCTCGAAAAGACGGGTGGAAGAAGAACTGGGCGGCACCAAAGCTCGGCTCGCCTTCGAACAGCGGCAGCTTGATGCGGTTTCCCCACACGTCAATTTTAACGAAGCCGACCTCGCTCAAGTCCGAACACGTTTGTCGAGGGAACGCTCGCGTTTTGAAGAGCAACTGAAACAGTCGCTCGTTGAGCGACAGCGGCAATCCCAAGCCGTTCAGCAGGTTGAGCAGCGATTAGACCTTCTCCGAAATAAGCAGACTGAGGGAAAGGGATCAGTGGAGGAAACACCGGCCCTATCCAAGGCCAGGGCTGAAGTCGAGCTTGCCCGCGCGCGAATGGACAATGTGGTGTTGCAGAGTGATCTCTTGCAGCAATTGAGGAATATTGTCGAAGGCGAGCGTCAGCTGTGGGAACACCGCTTTGTCCTCGTCCATACACCCGAGCCGGGAAAGGCACGAGAAGCCTATCAACGATTCACGCCGCTGTTTGACAATTTTCATGCGTCTCGGGACTACCTGCGCCAGCAGGCCGGGATCATATCCGGCCAGATCAGTGAAGTTGAGAATCGTATGCGCCATTCGCCGATGCCGCTTCGTGCCGTACTGCGCGACCTCATTGAGGTATTGCATGAGCGTGAAGAGGATTATACCCGGTCATTGCGCCGAATGGATGAAGCGGCCACGTTTATGGAGCGATGGCGGACTGAATTCAAGCAACAACAGAAGGAATTGCCTGTACGCGATCGCCTCGAAGAATGGCTCACCCGTGCCGGCAGCCTGATCCAGGACGCCTGGAGGTACGAGCTCTTTTCCGCGGAAGATACGATCGAGGTCGACGGCAAGAGCATGACCGGCCATCGCAGCGTGACGGTCGGTAAAACACTGACCGCGTTAGCCATCTTCCTGATCGGCTATGTCGTCTGCATACATGTGGCACGAGCGATGGGCCGATTGGCCGTGACAAGGCTCGGGATGGCGGCGGATGTCGCTAATCTGGTGCGCCAGTGGAGTCTGGCTCTTCTCGTCTCATTCTTGATCGTGCTGAGCTTCTCATGGGCGAAAATCCCCTTGACGATTTTCGCATTTCTTGGCGGAGCGTTTGCGATCGGTGTGGGGTTCGGCGCGCAGACCCTCTTGAAAAATATTATCAGCGGAATTCTGCTGTTGATCGAGCGGCCCATGCGGGTCGGCGACCTTATCGAGGCCGATAACGTTCGAGGTCGGGTGACCTCGATCGGTCTTCGTTCATCGACCATCAGAGACGCCAAAGGAACCGAGACGTTGATACCGAACAGCAGTTTCCTCGAACGGGCTCTCACCAATTGGACCTATTCCAGCCGTGTCGGGCGATTTTCTCTCCGGGTCGGCGCGCCATACGGTACGGCCGCCCAACAGATCATGAATCTTCTTTCAACTCTTGCCCTGCAGCACCCGAAAGTCATGAAGCAACCGGCACCGCAAGTGCTTCTCGACGAATTTGGAACACAAGCGCGCATCTTCTCGTTGAACTATTGGCATGAAATCTCCCCGGACGTCGACCCAAACGGAATTGCAAGCGAACTACGCTTCGCGATCGAACAGAAGTTTGAGGAAGCAGGCCTGAAAATACTTCCGGCCGCATAACAAGAAGAGAAGCGGTATTAGAGAGTTTTAACTGATGGTTAACATCCCGTTAATCTGGGAATGCTACATATCGGTCCTCAATCAACGTCGGCAAAGGAGGGATTCACATGACCTGTGTCAAATGCAAAGGGTTGATGATTCGGGAACGCCAACCGTCGGTGTCGTCCAGTACGGTCATTTTGCGCTGTCTCAATTGCGGCCTGATCATTGATCCCTTGATTGAGCAAAATCGGAGCAATCATGTGCGGGCCAAGGCGGCCTAGGAGACGGCTTTTCTTTGGCGAGGGGCCGGATCGGTGAGGTATCGCGCGGTCGGATTGGACGTTGCGCGCGCAGTCAGATCGAAAACTCAGCCCATAAAAAGGTATGGTCTGAAGGCTCTTTCGCTCGACGCGGCTCGACGTCAACATCCGCCTTCATGCATTTTTCCGCCAACGGTGCCGTGGCCATCATATGATCGATGCGCCATCCTTTGTTGGCCTCCAGTGAGCTCGGCGCACGGTAGTCCCAGAACGTGTATTGTTGGCGTGTCGGGTAAAGCTTCACAAAGACATCCTGAAATCCCCAAGCGACCGTTTTTTCGTATGCGTGTCGCGCGGCCTCGTGGTAGCAGACATGATTCAAATGTTTCTCCGGACTGTGGACGTCCATGGGGCGTGGGGCGACATTCATATCTCCGCACCAGATAGCAGGAGCGTGCGGAGATAGGTGTGCGTCAAAGTAGTTCCGTAGCCGTTCGTACCAGGCGAGTTTGTAGACATACTTCGGTGACTCAATCTCGAACCCCTGCGGCACGTAGGTATTGACGATGGGAATTCCATCGATGAGGACTCTCATCAAGCGAGAGTCTTCGGGGTCTCCTCCATCGTCGAATCCGTAAAATACTGCTTCCGGTTTCTTTCGGCTGAGAATCGCCACTCCGTTGTAGGATTTCATTCCTCGAAAAATCGTCTCATACCCGCTGGGAGCCAGCGCGAGCAATGGAAATTCGCTGTCCTGGACCTTGGTTTCTTGAAGGCATAGGACATCCGGCTGATGCCGATCGAGCCACCCGAGCACAATCGGCAAGCGTTTGCGCAATGAATTGACATTGAACGTTGCGATTTTCATCCCAAGCATGCTCCAGCGAACGAGGCGCATCCTAACAAAAACACGTCTAATGCAACAAGCAGGTGGGGGCGTTGAGTCATGTCCGTCACTCCGTGACCATTTTGAGGCCGGGCACCTTCAACGCGCGGACGGTCTCTCGGATCACGTCGATGACTTGAGGCCGTGTGAACCCACGCCGCCAGGCGAGACCGATTCGGCGGCCGGGCTCCGGGTCTGCCAGCCTGATCGTGATGAGCCGCTTGTTTTGGTGCTTCGGCGTGAGAGCGCTGCATGGCAGGACCGTAATGCCCAACCCAGAGACGACCATCTGCCGGATGGTTTCCAACGAATTTCCCTGCCAGCCTTCCGCATCCGAGCGGCTGAGTTCGGGACAGACGTCGAGGACTTGCTGGCGAAAGCAATGTCCCGCATGAGGCAGGAGGACTTTCTCGCCGATAAGTTGACGGGAATCGATTACTTTTTTCTTCCGCCAGGGGTGTCCGGCGGGGATTACGGCCTGAAACGGTTCATCGTACAAGGCGCTGGTGAGAACTCCCGGCTCCTCGAAGGGAAGGGCGATGATAATGACGTCGAGTTTCCCATTCTTCAGCATTCCGACCAAGTTCTGAGTGAGGTTTTCTTCCAATTCCAGAGGCATCTTCGGTGCGCATGCAATCAACAGTGGAACCAAGTCCGGAAGGATATACGGTCCCACGGTCGCGATCACGCCGAGCCGCAACGGTCCATTCAATTGATCTTTGCCTTGCGCCGCCAGAATCTTGATTTGCTCCGCCTCTTCCAACACGCGTTGCGCCTGATGGACGATTTGTTCCCCGAGCGCCGTCAGTTCAATCTGGCCTTGGCGCCGGTCAAAAATCGTCGTGGCCAATTCTTCTTCCAACTTTTTGATCGCGAGGCTGAGGGCCGGTTGGGTCACGAACATACGGTCCGCGGCACGGCTAAAATGGCGCTCTTGAGCCACCGCCACGATATAGTGCAGTTCCGTCAGGGTCATCGATTCAACAATAAGTTATTATTATCACAACTCTATATATTATTAATTGGACTAATAATCAATGGGCTGGTTACCTTACACTCAAGCACGCGGGAGAATCCCCGCAGCGAATAGATAACCAAGAGGAGGGTAATCATGGGAACGAAAGGTATGTTGACGATCGGATTCTTGGCAGCAATGGCGGTCACCGGTTTGGTCAACGCATCGGACAGTTTTGCTTCCGATGCCTATCGAGTGGACGTCATCGATGCGCTCCACGAAACGGTGGCGCAGGATGACAGCGTCAAAGCCGGAGGCGAGCAGAGGCGGGTGGACATCGTTGAGAATATCCAGCCAGGAGGGCCGGAGTATCCCTATGCCAAGCCGATGAGCCACTGATGCTTCGGCGAGACATCCGACCGAGGAGAGACTCTGATCTCCTCGGTCGTCTCGAGATCGTCCCAAGGTCTGTCGCGAAGCGAATTGAACGAGAAATCTCCGCTGGATGTCAGTCATCTTGGGAATGAGGGGAAGAACGGGATCGCGTTGATTTTGAGATGGCCAACGTCTATCCTCATGAACGTGATTTCGTGATTGCCTGCCAAGTGAATCGTACACTCGAGTCGTGATGCTCAGTGGGAGTGCGTGACGAGCCGCGAAAGCGTGTCCGAGAGACCCTTCATGTACATGCGCACAGTGATCCATATTTGAGAAGGAGAGAGCCATCATGAGCGATGAGAAGAAGTTGACGACCAACGCCGGCTGCCCGGTTACCGACAATCAAAACGTGATGACCGCCGGTTCACGTGGCCCACAATTGTTGCAGGATGTGTGGTTCTTGGAAAAACTCGCGCATTTCGACCGCGAAGTCATCCCCGAGCGCCGCATGCATGCCAAGGGCTCCGGTGCCTACGGCACGTTTACGGTGACGCACGACATGACGCAATACACGCGCGCGAAGATTTTCAGTCAAGTCGGCAGGAAGACCGAACTGTTCGCCCGCTTCACGACCGTTGCCGGCGAGCGAGGGGCCGCCGACGCCGAGCGAGACATTCGCGGATTTGCCGTCAAGTTCTACACCGAGGAAGGCAACTGGGATTTGGTCGGCAATAACACGCCGGTGTTTTTTCTACGCGACCCACTCAAATTTCCCGACCTCAATCATGCGGTCAAACGCGACCCGCGTACCAATCTGCGGAGCCCGAAGAACAATTGGGACTTCTGGACTTCACTGCCCGAAGCGCTGCACCAGATTACGATCGTCATGAGCGACCGTGGCATCCCGGCCACC
>CAZPNQ010000036.1:0-34092 GCA_964587955.1 uncultured Nitrospira sp. | reverse complement strand
ATCGTGGCTTGTACCAAATCGGCGAGATCCTCGATAAAGAACGTGGCCCATTGTTTGGCCCTATCGGTGACTGATACCGAGCGCGAGAATTTCTGACGACCTCGGAATCGGGGGCCTTTGGGCAATATTCCGGGTTCAATCAAGCGCGCGGCGATGTCGGGAGCCTTTCCTTGCAAGAAGGCGATGACCGGTCCGATCATTTCCACGTACGTGTGTTCGGCCCTCATCATGCCGAGGGCTTCTTTGGGAAGGGATTCCTCCCGACCCTGCAGTTGGCGGAAGACGTTCCGCACCCCATCCGGACTGAATAGACGCAATACCATCTCAATGCCTAAGTCGGCTTGCTCTGCCTCGATTCCCCGGGACTGAAGAAATCCGGTCAAGTACGCGATGGATGGGTAGGGAGTATTGAGCTGAGTCAAAGGAGGAATCAGCAACAAGACACGAGGGCTAGCCATGGCTCGACATAGCACAAAGGCGGGAAGAAATGCTATTTGGAAAGTCCGAGGCTAACGCTGAGGTTAAGGTTGAGGGTCAAGTGGAGACAAGGGTATGAAACGGTGAGGAGATCGTGCTCTTACTCGACCTCAATCTCAGCCTCAACCTTCACTTTTTCATGTCCAGGATGCTGCCGAGCAAAGCATCGCCCATTCGTAAGGTCTGGAGATTCGCTTCAAAGCTCCGTTGGGCCACGATCTGTTGCACCGTTTCTTCACCGAGATCGACATTTGAAAGCTCGACCATGGTCTGATTGCCACCTGTATTACGAAGAACGGCTGGGCCGGATGAGTCGTCTTTTTCGACGACAGGGAGAACCCCACCACTGGGGATTTCGACGAACTCCGTTCTGGATTTCTTGAACCCATCGGTATTGACGTTGGCGACATTATGCGCCACGACCTCGATCTGTTTGCCTAAGGCAGTCAGACCCGAGAGCGCTGTATGAATAGCGGAAATCATGCGGCACCTCCATCAGCCAGGAATTCACAGGAAGGTACCGAGGGGTATGGGCGGAAACCCAGAATGGTCAGGTTATCGAGTGTATGGCAGCTAGGCTGACCCTGGAACATGTTCCGTCCCTATTGAGGTCCCTCGGCTTTGCGTCCCACCCTCTCGGGTGGTTTGCCTTTTTCATCTGTCGCAAACTGTATCGGTCGTTTGATCTGGGACTTGAGCTTCCGATTGGTTGAAGTGTAGCAGAGATTGATCTGCGGCAACCGTGAACGACCGCCACGAACCGGCAGTATCCGGCACGTACGGTGGATACAGGTGAATTGTCGGGCACGCAATCGTGGAGAACGTGTCTTTCGAGGTCGCTTGTCGCATGACCTTGCCAGGCACTCTCAATTTAAAAAATACACGTAGATGCCGATAAGGTATGACTAATGATCGATAGACCGGCTCTTTATACAGGTGAGGCTACCCTGACGCAGGCCAATGTATGACGGCTCCTATCGCACCCATCCCCGACCGTCCCTCCAATAGTTCGCTGGCGTGGCTGCCGACTCGAGAGGATGTTTCCTTCATTCTTGAGATTTCGACAGAAGCGATCTTTATTACAGACCAAGGCGGCCATCTCATCTTTCTCAATCCCGTTGCGCAACAACTTGTCGGCAGAACGCGCGATGTGATCGGGCTGGGATTCCACGATCTGATGGGATGCTTTACATCAGGCGAGAGTGAGGCGGTGCTGTGTCCATTCACTCGGATGCTGAACACCGGTGAGCTTGTTGTGATCCCTTCCCACTTTTGGAATCGACCGGATGGGACGCAATTCGAGCTGTCACTTTCATTCTGGCCAAGAAGACATCAAGGAGTGCCGGCCGGCGGTGTGGTACTGGTCCGCGATCTGACCGACGCCATAGAGATCCAAAAAGATGTCCAACGCGCAGCCCGGCTGGCTGAGGATGCTCCAAACCCTATTGTGGAGTTTGACGCGAAAGGCGCCATCCTGTATGCCAACACCGGCATGCTTAATGTGATGGCTCAATGTCGGCTACTCGAAGCCGGGATCGAGGCGATGTTCCCGGCAAATCTATCGGCGATGCTACACGAATGCCTTGAGACCGATTCCTCACTGTCGCGGGTCGAACACATCGTGGCGGATCGGATTATCGCATGGTCGTTCTTTCCCGTAAGAGAGTTGGAACTCGTCCGCGCGTATGGACTTGATATCACCTCGGATGCCGCCTTGCGGCGCGCGAAAGAGGCCGCTGAAGAGTCTGCGCGAGCGAAGGGAATCTTTCTTGCCACGATGAGCCATGAGCTTCGAACCCCGATGAACGGCGTGCTGGGGTGCACGCAGCTCCTCAAAGATACATCGCTCACCGGTCAGCAGCGTGACCTGATTGAGACGATGCATCGCTCCGCAGAGGCGCTGTTGACATTGGTCAATGACATTCTCGATTTTTCAAAAATTGAAGCCGGCAAGATGACCCTGGAAGTGGCCGACGTCAATCTGAGGGCACTGATTAACGATGTCACGACGTTGGCGGAAGGGGTCGCTTCCCAAAAAGGTCTCACCGTGTCGGTGAATATTGATGCTGCCGTTCCGGCGGAGTTCCGAGGTGATCCGATCAGGCTGCGACAAATTCTCTTCAATCTCGTCGGGAATGCGATCAAGTTCACCAAGCATGGAGGGGTCACGATTGCCGTCTCTATGAAGCCGCAACTGTCGGATAGCTCGGATGATGTGGTGGTGCTGCAGTGGAGCGTTCACGATACGGGCATCGGGTTAACTCCGGAACAACAGTCCCAATTGTTTAAGGCGTATGCACAAGCTGACGCTTCGACTGCGAGGCGATTCGGTGGAACGGGCCTTGGTCTTATGATCTGCCGCCAGCTTGTCGAATTGATGGGAGGAACCATTGCTGTCCAGAGCCGGTTCGGTCAGGGTAGCACGTTCATCTATACCACCAATCTTCTTCCGGCGATTCATCGGACGGTCACGGTATCATCGTTGGGAGGAGATCAACGTGGTGTGGGAGACCAGGTGGGGCCGCTACGAGTACTCGTCGCAGACGACAATGAGATCAATCAAGTCGTTGCCTGCAAGTTTTTGCAAAAGCTTGGCTGCCAGGTCGAAGTCGCTCGTACAGGCCTTGAAGCAATGGAAGCCATCACCCGAACTGCCTATGACGTTGTGTTGATGGATTGTGAGATGCCCGAGATGGATGGATATGAAGCGACCCGAGAAGTTCGCCGCCGCGAGGAAGGGACTCTGAACCATTTACCCATCATGGCTCTCACCGGCCATGCATCCGAGGACGATGCCCAAAAGTGCCGCCAGGCCGGGATGGATATCGTCGTGACGAAGCCGCTGACGTTGTCGGCGCTTCGCGTGAATCTCCAAGAGTTACTACGAACAGTCAATTCCTGATTCCAGAGAGCACTCACTTCCCTCGGTTTGATAGCGGTGGACTCTGCCGAGTGACTTCGGTACAGTGGATGCCATGAGTATCAATTCTCCCACTGATCGATTCTTTCTCTATAGCGACTTCAATTGTCCCTTCTGCTACGCGCTGCACGAACGGCTGCATGATTTAGTCTTCATCGACCGGTGCGAGTGGCGTGGGGTTCAGCATGCGCCGCAATTGCCACGCCCCATGCAGCCGTGGAGCGGCTCGTTGGGAGCGGAATTGCGGCACGAAGTCTCGATGGTGCAGCGACTCGCACCAGGGTTGCCGATTGCGTTGCCGCCTGGGAAGCCGAATACTCTGCCTGCGATCGTACAAGCGATTGCACTCTTGGAAATGGATTCACAGCATGGGATGGACTTTGTTCGGCGAACGTACCGTGCTTTCTGGTGCGACGGTCAAGATATTTCTGACCCGTTGGTTTTGAAGCAGTTGGCGGGGAAATATTTTTCTGAGGACGTTGACGGGCAGAACGAAGTCATCGCACAGAAATGGGAAACAGCTTGGCATGCGACGGGTCAGAATGGAGTTCCGCTGCTCTTGTCTCCCAACAGCGATCTGCTAGTCGGTTGCGTACCTGAGGACCAAGTTCGACAGTTCTTCGTGTCATGAAATACGATCTGTGCGGGCCGAGAGGAGAAGTTCTGCAGTTCTCACCGATCATCTTATGAGATATGAGCTGCTCGTTCGTCGGACACACAAACCTGCCTGAAGCAAATTTCTTTCGCGGAGCTATCAGAGTCGATTGAGGAAGGTCAATTCGGCGACCGCCGATTTGTCCCAATCGCCTTTTCCCAATTGCATCAAGCGCCGGTATTGGCCCAAAGTTGCAAGTGCGACGGGAAGAGAAAGGCCGGCCTGCTCGGCCAAGTCGAGCGCGATGGCGGAGTCTTTCGCGGCATGGGCTGCCGAAAAGTAACAGTCGTGTGCGCGGAGCTGTATATCTTCTCCGTCTGTTTCCAATACTCGCGAGGCAGCTCCGGTCTGACTGAACACTTCACGCAGCAGAGTCAGATCGATTCCCAGCGCTGCTCCTAATCCTAACCCCTCCGCCAACGCCGCGGTATTGCTGTTCATCACCATGTTCACGAGAGCTTTGACTTTTGCCGCCTCTCCGGCTCGGCCGATATATCGTACTGTCGTGCCGAGGGCATCCAACACGGGGCGAGCCCGGTTGAACGCTTCTTGCTTACCCCCGCACATGAGATACAGGGTGCCCTGACGAGCTTGGGTTATGCTGCTCGCCATGCAGGCTTCGAGAGCCGCGCTCCCGTGCCGTTCAAGCGTGTGTTCAATGTCGATGTGAAGTGCCGGCGTGAGGGTTGCACAGTTGATAAACAGCCGATCTTTCGCATGGGCGATCAGGCTGGCAGAGTCCTCTTCCGCATAGATGTTCCGCATCGCCGTGTCGTCCGATATGACGGTGATGACAATGTCCGATACTTCTGCAACGCGCGCCGGTGCCGCAGCCACTTCCGAGTTCAGCTCAAGCGCCAACGATTCCGATGCTTCGGCATGACGGTCTTGAACCGCCGTGATACGGTACCCCCGATCTTTCAGGCGTCTGGCCATGTTGGCGCCCATCCGACCTACGCCGACAAACCCGATGTGAGCGTCAATGTCTGCCATGAGATGCACCTTTCGGAATCATGACGCAAAGGTTGGATGACTAGAGCTGACGATCTTCTGTCGGTTCGGCGCGAAACTTGGCCCATCGGAGCGTGGTCTTCCCATCGGTCGTCGTAAATCCGCGGTCATGAAAGGAGATGATACTGACTCGTTGTTGCCGTTTTTTGACAGGTTGAAGTTGCGGGATGCCGTCCTTGATTTGTACAGTCCCACGAAGCGTATCAACGATCAGTAAGTCAGTAGCCGCGGAGGGTTTGATCACCCACACAAAGGCAGCGGAACCTCCGGCATAGGTACCGGATCCCTCCCATTGGCCGACTAAGTCAGGATCGACCGTCTTGAGTTGGAAGACCGGTACGCTGGTCGCTTCGCGTCGGAGTTTCCATAGTTCAGCTGGAATGCGCATTGGGTTTTGATCGATCGAGAGTCTTGCCCAGGTAGCTTGGACACTGCCGGTGCTGGCTAATGAATTCGGCGTCGTCTTGCGGTAAGTCCCTTTCCACCCAAGGCCTTTGAACGTGTTTGCTCGCTCGAGCGACCACAGCCCTGCTTCAGCGTTCAAGATACCGTCAAACTGCATCATCAATGAGAGCGACCACGATAGATTGGGCTGAATGACGAGCAGCATGTCATGTTGGGTCGTACCCTGTGAGACGCGCGTATGCCAGGATCCTACGAGGCTTGTTGGGTCCAACGAAGTCGCTTTCTGGGGGCCGGCTTGGACATCAGAAGGGGAGGGAAGCGTTTGTGTGAGTGTCATCCGGGCCGGCGTAGCAACGGTCTCGTTGTGAGTTCCACGGCCAGGCAACGGGTTCGAGGTGGAGGCTGAGGCTAAGGTCGAGGGAGGGAGTGTCGCTGTCGAGTGGGCTCCGTACCGGGTTGCGGCAATCCTGCTCAATTGGGTGACGGATTCACCGAGTTCTTTCTGTTGTGTTGAAGCGACGATCACGGTCACAAACGCGTCCTTATGCATGAAGGTCAATCGGGACAAAGTCGGAGAGGAGTCGATTCTCACCGCTCCTTCACCCAAGCCGGGAATGAGATGGCTGTCACGGCGCAGACGTTCTTTATTGAACCATGTCCGCCTGTCCTTACCGGGTGTTTCATCGAGCTGAACTGTGACGGTGTTTCCCTCATTGCGGTGGGCTTTGAAGATACAGGTTGCCGGATCGGCCAGAGTTCCTTCTCGAACCGGTTCTCCGAGTGCCCGTTCTGCATCTCCAACCGTCATCAAAGAACAAGGAGATGTCTTCGAGCTGAACAGACCGGATGACTCACTGCACGAAAGAAGCAAAGGAGCCAGTCCGAGAAAGGTGTATGGTAGTACGCGGAAAAACATCGCAATGTCGCCTCAACGATCCGTGGTCGCGGATTGTACCGTGAATGAGCCGACGAGTGCCAGCGTCGCTCAGACCGCGCCATCACCCGACCATGAACCTCAAGGCCACCCCATTGATACAATAGCGAAGGCCGGTGGGTCTCGGCCCATCCTTAAACACGTGTCCCTGGTGGCCCTCGCATCGCGCACAATGAACTTCCGTCCTGGGCATGAAGAGTTTGAAATCGGTTCGAGTCTCGATCACGCGTGGATCGATCGGCTGCCAGAAGCTGGGCCAACCCGTACCACTGTCGAATTTGTGTTCGGACGAGAAGAGCGGCAGGTCGCAACCGGCGCACGTATAGATCCCGGCTTGATGGTTCTCATGCAATGGATTGACGAACGGCCTCTCGGTATCCTCGTGCCGCAAGACACGATAGGCAGCGGCCGGAAGCAGCTTTTTCCATTCTTCATCGGTCCTCGTGACCTTGACGATGGGATCGATCTGAATATTGGATGGCATCGGGTTTCTCCTTCATTGCGGAGGGATTGTGTGTACGTCCGACAGCGCCGAGTCCACAAGATTCTTGGAGAGGTATGGCGACCCTCTGTGAGGGAACAATAAAATGGTACGGCCCAGGAACACAGAATGCAAGGCTCAAAGACGAGGCTTTGAGCCGGGTACGCACGACAATCCTCAGATCTCGCGAGCAGTCTTCGGTCCGGTGAGAGAGATTGACTGAAACAGTTCCGCGTGATCCTGACGGCAGCGGCTTCCTAGGGGGTTGGCGGATTATGTCGATAGAGTATGACAGAGAAAGCGGAGATCTCTGAATGAGATTGGCCGGACTGCAAACGGTCTTCTCGAAAGTTTCCTCAACCATGCCGTACAGCCCATGTTCCATAGTCTCGAACGACCGCTGATCGGAAACACTATCGAGGATGCCCTCACGCGGACAGTCCGGTGTCAGTCATTCGCTGGAGTTCTGCGAAGCAACGTCCACATTTTGCGGAATGATGGATGGGGTTCTGTCAGTTCAGGTTCTGAAAAATTGATTTGAACATCATAGAGCGACGTGTTCACGTTCTTGATCTGGGTGACCGGGTACCAACATTCATACCGTTGTTCCCATCGGTCTCGATAGGCTAACCGCAAATAGCATCTGCTCAACAATTTCGTGCGGATCGGCGCATGTTGATCCAGGACGACGGGAACGGAGTGACGTCGATATCGAGGGCCTTTGGGATGGATACGTTGGATCGCAAAACGCCCCTCCCATCCGGCCAATTGGACTATGCAATCATGGGCGGCTCCACGCCCCACGTTTTCCACCTCCGGCGTCAGCGTGATCACTTCACCGGCGTTCATCGCCGACATGTTGGTGATGCGAAGAGCCGGTTGATGTTGTTGAAATTCGCGCTTGATCTTGCCGACAAATCTATACAGCGCGAAAACACCCGCGCTACCGATGAGGAGTACGACAAGGAAGGCGATCAGCAATAACCAGTCCATGGGGGAAACAGTCCTTAGAAACGCGGGTCTCTCGATCGGAAGCGGAGAAACCCTACGTGGAGGATACGCGAGTGTCAACTCACAGTCCATGTGCATCAGCTGCGTGGGGGAGGCGTGCTTCTCCGGGACAAATCTTGAAGGATTTCCGCCGCACGCGGATAGAACGGTACGTCCTCAAATAGGGAACTCACCTTCCTGCGTGATTCAGGCAGTGAAAGATGAGCAAGTAGGGGGCTGATCGCCAATGGATGACCGAATTAGAAGTCGGTGTCAAATCAAGCAATAGTTGTGAAGATAGATTATTTAGATACACTATAATTTGCGAGAATTTGCAGCACGGCTTTGTAGGAGTCTACATGGATAAGATTCACCCGACTGCTGATAATTTCTTTATACGGCATGCGACGAAAATTGCCATCGGAGCCGTGACCGTCCTGATGCTGGTGATGGCACTCATCTTCTGGAGGCAGAACGAAGCCAATGATGAAGCCAGACACTGGGTTTCGCATACCTATGAAGTGATCGGGCATGTCGAATTGCTGTTCGGCAAGCTGAAGGATGTTCAGGTGGGGCAACGCGGGTTCATCCTGACCGGCAATGAAATCTATTTGGAAGCGTACAATAATGCGTTAAAAGATGGCGCTAATCCCGAGACGGAGCAGCGCTCATTGCAGCAACATCGCTCCATTCGTCAAGAATTGGCATTCATCAGAAAGTTGACGTCGGACAATCCGGTTCAGCAGAGCAATCTGGACGAGATGGACGAGACGATCAAAAAACTGCTCGATTATCTGGCGGCAACCATTCAAGAACGTAAAGGACATGCTGACGTTAAGTTGGATTTACTGCGTGGGAAAGCGACCATGGACCAGATTCGCAGCCTGGTGCGCATCATGGAAGCAGAAGAGACTCATTTGCTGAGCTTACGCACGGAGGTGGCCGACAATAACGCGCAGCAAAGCAATCGGCTGACGCTGATCACCATGAGCGTGTTCTATCTCGCCATGGTGCTATCTATCTGGGTATACCAACGCGGCCGTGAACTGGCGCAGGCGCAAATGCTGCGCTACACGCAGGCACTGGAACGGAGCGAAGAGGAACTGAAGCAACAGCAGGAAGAACTCAAAGCCTCGAATGAGGAAATCGAAGCTGCGAACGAAGAAATGGAGGAAAAGAATAAGGCGCTGGAAGAGCAGAATGCGCAAATCCAACAGCAATCGGAGGAATTGGCGGAAAGTCAGCGACTGATCGAGGAAAAAGCCAGAGAGGTGGAGCGCGCCAGCAAATATAAGTCGGAATTTCTTGCGAATATGTCCCACGAGTTGCGTACGCCGCTCAATAGCTTGCTGATCCTCTCGCGGATGTTGGCCGCCAATGAAAAAGGCAATCTCACCGCTGAACAGGTGGAAGAAGCCCATGTCATTCACAATGGCGGACTCGAACTGCTGGGGCTGATCAACGATATTCTCGATCTGTCCAAGGTAGAAGCCGGAAAGTTGACGATGTCGCTTGAGGATGTGGCCGTGGAGAACATTGTCCATCGAATGCGGCAGCAATTCACGCCGGTCGCCAAGGAAAAGGGAGTCGCGTTCCCCATCAAGGTGGCCGACGGATTGCCTCGCAATGTCTACACCGATACACAACGAGTGGAGCAGATCCTCAAGAACCTGCTCTCGAATGCGTTCAAATTTACGGAACAGGGTTTTGTGACGCTGGAGGTGCGTCGACCCAATAAAAAAGAGGTGCAGCGGTCGTATGACAAAGCCATTGCCTTTTCCGTCATCGATACGGGCATCGGCATCGAACCGTCCAAGTTCAAAGATATTTTCGAGGCGTTTCAGCAAGAGGACGGTTCCATCGATCGTCATTACGGGGGCACGGGCCTGGGTTTGACCATTGCGCGAAAATTCGCTCATATGCTGGGCGGTGAAATCCATGTCAGAAGCGCCAAAAGCGAAGGCAGCGTCTTCACACTGGTGCTACCGGAGAAACTGACACATGCTGAGACGGACGATGGACCGCCACCGTTTGTGGAATCTCGGGTTGAACGTGATCGCGTGGAATTGAAGACGATGCAAAGAACTGCCGTGGCCGAGTTCATCGCCGACGACCGCAAGCATCTCGGCGAGAAGGACAAGGTACTGCTGATTATCGAGGACGACCCGGATTTTGCTACAACGCTGATGAAAATCGCCCGCAAGCGCGGGTACAAGTGTTTAGCGGCGGGAGACGGCAAGACCGGGCTGGTGTTGGCAACGGAACAAACGGTCACCGCCGTTATTCTGGATCTGAAGCTTCCCGATATCGACGGGATGCGCGTGCTGGACCAGTTGAAGCACGACCTGCGTACGCGGCACATTCCCGTGCATATCATCAGTGGCCGAGAGGAAACGGGGACGGTCGGCCCATTGCGCAAAGGAGCCATCGGCTATCTGACCAAGCCGGTGGATATAGACGCGATCGATGGCGTATTCACGAAACTCGAAAAACTGCTGCGCTCGGACGTCAAGCAGGTGCTGGTAGTGGAAGACGATCAGAATACCCAAATTGCAATTCGCGGCCTGCTCAACAAGAAAGATATTCACATCACCCTTGCCGGGACGGGAGATGCAGGTCTGACGCACCTTCGTGAACGGACCTTTGATTGCGTGATTCTTGACTTACAACTGCCGGATATGACGGGAATCACATGGCTGGAGGCGATCGAGAGCGCGTGGGGGGAGGCCGCGCCGCCGGTCATCATCTATACCGCCAGAGAGCTGTCGGAAGAGGAAAACCGCAAGCTCAATCGTTACACGGACAGCATCATCATCAAAGGCGCGAAATCGCCGGAACGTTTGCTCGACGAGGTGACGTTGTTCCTTCACAGTGTTGAATCGACGCTTTCGAAGGATCAGCAGGACATGATCCGCATGCAGCATAATCCCGATACAGTGCTGCAGGGCAGGACGTTGCTGCTGGTGGACGACGATCTGCGTAACACCTTTGCACTGTCCAAATTGCTTAAAAAACACGGGCTGAACATCGTGATCGCCGATAACGGCCAGATGGCACTTGACAAGCTGAAAGAAGATCAGACCATCGAGCTGATCATCATGGACATCATGATGCCGGTCATGGATGGGTACCAAGCCATGCAGGCCATCCGGGCGAAACCGCCGCTTACAGCGGTGCCCATCATTGCGCTGACGGCACGCGCGATGCCGGAGGAGCAGGAAAAATGCATGGCGGCGGGGGCCAATGACTACCTCACCAAGCCGGTGGATATTGAGCGGCTGTTGACACTGCTTCGGGTCTGGTTGTTCAGACAGGATATGGCGGCGTGATGTCCGCGCTCACCGGCATGGCCAACAATGATGAGCAAGAAAAAACGATGAGTGACGCTGTGCGCGACGATGACGGCACAGCCATAGAAGTGGAATTGCTGTTGGCCGGCATCCAGAAACGTTATGGTTACGATTTCACCCATTATTCTCACGCTTCGCTGATGCGCCGTTTGGAGAAAGCACGAGCGCAGGCGCATGTGAATCACTATACCGAATTGCTCGACAAGCTGCTTCACGATGCGCAGTCTTTCGATGACTTCCTGAAAGCGATGTCGATTACCGTCACCACGATGTTCCGCGATCCGCTCTTTTATCGAGCGTTGCGCGAGAAGATCGTGCCGGTGCTGAAAACGTTTCCGTTCGTCAAGATCTGGCACGCAGGCTGTGCCACAGGTGAAGAAGTCTATTCGATGGCGCTTCTGCTGCACGAGGAAGGCTTCTTAGCGCGCACCCGCATTTACGCCACCGATTTCAACAAGCATTCGCTCGATATGGCCGAGAAGGGCGTGTATCTCGCCAGAAATGTCGACGCGTATGGTGCCAATTATCTAGAAGCGGGCGGCACGAATGATTTGTCCCGTTATTACAGCAACAGTTATGACTTGATCAAATTCAAGGAGTTTTTGAAGGAGCGCATCACATTTTCCTATCACAATTTGGTCACCGACGGCGTGTTCGGCGAAATGAACCTGATTTGCTGCCGTAACGTACTCATTTATTTCGACAAGGTGCTGCAAGACCAAGTGCTCACTAAGTTTGTGGAAAGCCTGCGCCATGGAGGATTCTTGTGTCTCGGAAATAAGGAGTCGTTGAATTTTACTGCTGTCAAAGCGCAATTTACGACGGTGGATAAAAAGCAAAGAATTTATCGGAAGAGCGGGAACCTGCATGTCGTATGAAGCGATCGTGATTGGCGCCTCGGCCGGAGGATTGCAGGCGCTCAAGAGAGTGCTTACCGCGCTTCCGGCATCCTTTTCGTTTCCGATAGCTATCGTGCAGCATATCGCCGACCATTCGGAGTGCGTGATGGCCGACTTGCTCGACCGGGCCAGCCGGATCGCCGTGAAGGAGGCAGAAGACAAGGAATTGTTACGTCCGGGAACCGCCTATCTGGCACCGCCCGGTTACCATCTGTTGATCGAGCCGGATCGGAGCATCAGCTTGTCGGTGGATGAGCGCGTCAATTATGCGTGTCCTTCCATCGACGTACTTTTCGAGAGCGCGGCGGAAGTGTTTGGCGAGGCGCTGATAGGGATCATATTGACCGGAGCGAATGCCGACGGGGCGCATGGACTCAAAACGATAAAAGAACGAGGCGGGCTGGCGATCGTGCAAGATCCGGAAAGCGCAGAAAGTCCAACCATGCCGAGAGCTGCATTAGCGGCAACCGAGGTCGATTATCGTGTCAATCTCGAACAGCTTGCGCCGCTCCTGTTGCGATTGACAGGGCAGGAAGCAAAAGTCTATGGCACACACAGCTAGCACCAATCCGATGGAACATATGACCGCCGCTCCGCCTTCTGAATCCGCACGTCCGAACATTTTGATTGTTGATGACCGGAAGGAAAATCTTCTGGCGACGGAAAAAGTCCTCAAGCATCTTGATGCCGGAATTTTCAAGGCCAATTCTGGAAACGAAGCCTTATCGCTGATGCTGCGCCATAAATTCGCCGTCGTGTTGCTGGATGTACAGATGCCCGAGATGGACGGCTTTGAAGTCGCCATGTTGATGCAAGATCATGAGTCGATGCGCCGTATTCCCATTATCTTCGTTACCGCGATCAGTAAGGAGGAGAAATACGCGAGCCAGGCGGCAGAGATCGGCGCGGTGGACTATATCTTCAAGCCGATCAATCCGGATATCCTCAGAAGCAAGGTCAAAGTGTATCTGGATATTTATGTGCAGCAGGAACAAATATTGAAACTCAATGTGGTGCTGAGGCAATCGAACGAGGAATTGGAGCGGTTCGCCTATATCTGTTCGCATGATATGCAGGAGCCGGTGCGCATGATGAACAGCTACGGCGGCCTCTTGGAGAAAAACGCAGTGCCCTTGCTGGATGACAAAGGGAAAAAGTACCTCACCTTCATTATCAGCAATGCGCAGCGTATGCAAAAGATGATTCAGGATATTTTGACGTTCTCACGTATCGGGCGTGAGGAGGTCAAGGTGGAGATGGTGGATTGCAATGCCATCGCGCGCGAGGTATTGGCCGAATTTGAAACCGTCATCAAGGAAAAGAATGCCCGCACGCAATGCGACAGCCTGCCCACATTGGAAACCAGTCCGACGCTGATGCGCGTGTTGCTGCAAAATTTACTGGGCAATGCGCTCAAATTCCAGGACGGCAGCAAGCCTCCTGAAATCACGATCATGGCCGAGCGAGGGCAATCGTTCTGGCGCTTTACCGTAAGCGATAACGGCATCGGGATCGATCCGGCCTTTCATCACAAGATATTCGCCATTTTTCAGCGCTTGCATCGCAAGGAAGACTATCCCGGCACCGGGATCGGTCTTTCCACCTGCAAGAAATTCGTGGAATTGTGTGGAGGCACTATCGGATTCGAATCGGCATCCGGGCGGGGCACTACCTTCTTCTTCACGCTTCCGCAAAAGGGGGAATGACCATGCAACGTGCGCTCGAAATATTGTTGGTTGAGGATAATCAAGGCGATGTGGAAATGATCAAGCTCGCCTTCCGAGACGACACGCCCGCTTGCCATGTCTGGGTAGCCAATGATGGCGTGGAAGCACTGGACTTCTTGCATAAACGAGGAAAATTCTCGGATGCACCGACGCCTCAACTCATCCTGCTGGACCTCAATATGCCGAGAATGGACGGGAAGCGATTTTTGGAAGTCGTCAAAGCGGAAGCCGAACTTAAAGCCATTCCCGTCGTCATGCTGACCAGCTCGCAATCTCCTTCCGATATACGGGCGTGCTATGAACGTTATGCCAGCTGCTACGTGGTCAAGCCTTTCAATGTGGATGAATTCGCCGATACCGTGCGGCAGGTCGTCAAATTCTGGGGCAATCTGGGTCGGCTTCCGTGTGAAGCGGCATGAAATGTGACACCTCTACTGCTCCTACGTGTACGATCGAAATTCACTGCACTACCCTTTAGAGCGTGAGTGCCATTCAAGACGGGTTATCCGTACTTAAGCAAAGGTTCTTTCAGAACGGAGTCGGCTCTTGCGTGATTGCCCCAGAACCGATCCGTTGACAGGACGCTGACCGGATCGCGTGCATCGATCACACTGTGTGCGATATCCGCTGCTGCCGCTTCCGCCTCGTCGCGCGTTATGAAACTGCCGATCGGAAAGCCTGACTCACGAAATGAGCTTAGAGGCCGGAATTCGACTATGGTGTACTCGCAGACCCACGTCGCATCATCTTGCAGGCCGGACATGAGTGTAATGACTCGTCCTTTATAGCTAGATCGCGTCATGAGTATCCTCCTCGGGATGCGGGCCGTTCTCTTGCCGGGCGTCCCAAATGAATTGGCCCGTATTCGTTACCATCTTTCTTTGATGGTAGTCTTATGCCCACAAAGCGTATGCATCTATCCCAGATTAATTATGTCCAACGTACCGCCCCACGATGAAATGGCATACTAGGAAAGCACATAGGGCCTTCGATGAATAGGGTGGAATGAGAAACAGAACGGAGGACTTTAGATATTGCGTTGAATCTTCTCAGAGACCGAGGACAAGCGCGGACGACTCTACGGAAGTGAGGTGGGTGGGGGCAGACGGCTGCGAGGAGCTGGTGCGCAGCGAATACCGTGGCGACGAAGATGAGGGCGTAACGATTCAGGCCTTGATGTGCGCTGTAGGCGCACGAAGCAATTCGATGCGGTTATATTCTCACCCGAGGTGCTATCCGCAGATCTCGTTTGTCTCTATGCCGCTATCTGTCGCGTGCTGATTCTCTGTCCAGGGTAGGTTTCCTTCTCCAACTGTTCACGGAGCCACCATGTCCACGGCACTCTTCGTGACCCGTCAAGGGCGCCTTCTTCATCCCAATATTGCGCCGCGACCGAGTCAAAGGAGTATTGCTCGTTCAGTAGCCGCCAACTCTTGATCCTGTGGCGGGCAAACGCACGTGGTTCCAATACCAGACGGCACCACGTGAAAATCACGTCGCGATCTCCAGGATGGTACACCTCGACGATACTCTCTCGGACATTCCCAAAGTTGTCTACGTATCGAATCCACAGCGCCTGACGTGCTCTGAAGGCTTCTCGTTCGTCCTTGGATGTGAACAGCCGGTCGGTTGGCTCGGCCATCTCAATAAAGTCGGATGAGGCACTCGTGAAAGCATCTCGCTTTGCGTTCGATCCTAGAGTCCACAACCGTAGTCTTCTGAATGTTATCCAACTAGATAATCCGCCCAGTACACTCGGAAATATGGTGAGCTTTTCCATGCGCCTCTCCTCTGGCAGTATGATTTCAGCCGGCTGTGCCGCCATCCTTGTTAGTACTCCGGCAAGTCGTTTCCAGTCCTCAACCTGAGATAAACTGGACTTAGTGAGTCTTCTACTTGATAGGCATATGGATGATCCACTAGGCATGTCCCTTACTGTAAGGGGTACATTTATGCGCATCGAAGGGAGCTGTTGCCAACATCAAGACAACTCCCACTGCTGACTATTCTTGTAAATAAAATCATCATGCCGACCAAGACAAAGATTCCGCTTCCCAATGTCCAGCAGTTCATCGCATCCGTTAATAAACCATCTTCCTCCCATAGTGTAAGGTACAACATGGAGGTAACAAGTCTGTTACAAGGATGTGAAGATTAGATGAAGTGGATCATCAGGTGGCGATCGTGTGTTCGCCATCGTACGAATGCTTCTAATAGCAATTCGAAAAGGCAGAATTTCTCCATGAGGAGGACATACAATCCAGTTGAGGTTGCCTGATTGGACCATCCGGCCGGCGTCCGGCCTCTGGGCGCAAGCCTTTCTCCAGCGCATCATCGACCAGGAGCTCAAGGTCCGCTTCGGCCATCGTGGGGTATTCCTGTCGGAACTTCCGCTGAAGTGCTGGACGGGTGGTCGCGATGTACCGGTCGCGAGACTGTTGTGCAGCTTCACGGGCCTGCTGATACAGTGCTCCGCGTTCCTCGGTTGATAGGCTGCCGGTTCGGTCAGAAATTTTCTCGGGCTTTAGCTCGGTACACGCGCTCAAAATGGTGAAGAGCAGAGCCAGCGCGATTTGCATGACGAGCCTCCGTGAGCGGGCTGACTGTCCGGAAGTACTGCAGATACTGAATCACAACCTTATTGATAGGTGGCGGAGGGGGCGAGACTTGAACTCGCGGATGGGTTACCCCATCGCCTGATTTGCTAAACATACAGAACGACACGGAGACACGCAACAGGGGCGAGTCTTAAGCGTACTGGCAGGTTCCGAGTAAACAGGCCAAAGCCGTTTCATATGAGGCAACACAATCGCCGTTCGTTACGTACCAGCCCTAGCTCTTTCGCCAAGCCGTAGAATCCAAATGCTGCGTGATCACTCTCGCGAGGTCTGCGCCCTTTGGTTTCAAGGTGAGCAGCATACACCGATTGTCCTGAGGCATACGCCGTTGCGTGACTAATCGTCGTTGCTCTAAGACTCGGACGGGATAGCCGATGCTCTTCCAGGTCAGACCAAACGCTCGTGCACACTGGTGAATGTTACTGTGCGGGTGTTGCTGGAGATAGAGCAAGATTCGGGCTTGTGACGGTGTCACCCCCAGGACCGACAACTGATCACGATGCTCACGCAAGAGCCCCAAGCTCGCTCGCCATGGTGTCGCTGTCGAAGACGATGTCTTCCGGAGAAGCTGTGCCCGACGCATCGCAGTACTCCTCTCTTCCTATCCTCCCACTCTCCTCCGTCAACATGTGCAGCTACGCCTTCATCGAGGATTTCTAAGATCGGGTTAATGCTGCAACTCGTACTGAACCGCATGAAGCAACGCGTGGAGATCCAGCGGTTTCGGGAAGATGTGCCGAGCGCCGATGAGCTTGGCCTTGTGCAGTTCATGGGCCGCGCGTCCGCTCATGGCAATGACCTTCACATCGAGGAACGCCCGGGTGAGTTCCAAGATGACCTCCAGACCGTGCATCTCCGGCATCTCCAGATCCGTAATGACCAGATCCACGGGCTGCGCATGGAAGCGTTCGAGCCCCTGTCGGCCAGTGGCGGCCTCGCACACCTGATACCCGGCATCTTCCAGCACCCGCGCCAACAGGGTGCGGATTGACCCGTGATCCTCAATGATCAAGATGGTGGCTGGCATCCTCGTCGTATCCCTTTCTCACTCCCGACCCTCTCGGGTTGCCTTGTCACTTAGGCCGCCAGCGGTTCAGCTGATTCCAAGGCTGATTCCCAAGATAACTCGACGGTCTCTTGCACCGAGACGAGCGGGGGGCTTCCCGCCATCGACTGGGCGTGGACCTGACGGTGGTGCTGCAGCACGGCGTCGTCGCGATGCCCACAATTGAAGCACCGCCAGCTGTGGGTCCACATCTCGCCATACGCGGCTTCCATGTCGATCATCTGTTCTTCCAGCATCAACCCCTGACAACGTATACAGTTCATGGCCGTCCTCCGTGTGGTGAGTTCGTCGTGCATGAATCAACCGTATCAGGTCTGCCGATTTGGACTAGATTCGAAGGAGGTACGTCGAAAGGGGGGGAAGGCAATGAAGCCTATATGATCAGCAAAACCTAGGCACTGAATAACCGTGGAGCTGTGACCACGGGAGCGTCATGAAAGGTTTGTTCTAATGCTAGGCGGGGGAGGATCTTGGAAACCCCGACCAGGATAGCGTCACAGCCATCTCGAAGCTCATGCGCATAGAAGAATGCGTTGGGGAAAGATCAGTCAGACTCAGACTTGGTGGATAACCTGGCCTATACAGGCTTGCAAGTGAGAGGGGCTATTCCCTGGATCTGAACACCAATCGCCATTGGTAATGGCAATGCCCTGTAAATGAGAAACAATAAAGCATTTCCACTCGCCTGCGACTGATCCTCTACTAGAGTCTCCTCTGAATTGATAGGCCAGTACGCGCTCGACACCATCCTTGTAGCCGAGTGCATGGGGACAAAACTCTCGTTGATGGCCGTCATAGGTCGCGAAGACACGGCGTTTTTCACGTATAGCTTGTGAGAGTATGATATTGGGCACGACGGTCGGCATGATGAGTTAGAAAGCAGTTATACAATCCCAAATTGCGACAGCTAGACCTCATGACAAGTCTCTACGGATGGCCTTCAAAACACGACTAGGAGACTCCCCAGTGTGACTTGTTGATCGACATACCTGTCGGTTAATCACCCCTAGGATCGGTTCTCAACGGACTGAGTCCATATTTGCATTTCTTCGGACAAATAACCTTAGTGCATTTCCTAGTGGCTGAATGGCCTCTCCACTTATATGAGTATATACAAGGCAACCGGATGAGGCTCTGGTAGGCGATTAGGGCGTATCTATGACTAAACTGGACTGCTGTAGCTGCCGAGCGGCAATGGAAAAGTGCACTCGTATCATGATACCGAGAGCCCTATAGAAAGGAAGAGCCTGTTGAATGTCCTAATTGTGGACGACCATGCCATGGTGCGGCAGGAACTTCGTGAGGTTTTGGAAAGCTACGCCGACATGCACATCGTCGGCGAAGCGGTTGACGGGCAAGAAGCCGTCTGGTTGGCCGAACTCCTTCAGCCGAGCATTGTGGTCATGGACATCAACATGCCAAAGATGAACGGCATCGAGGCGACACGGGAGATCACCATGCGGCATCCCAACATCATCGTGATCGGGTTATCGGTAAATGTGGGAAAGGAAACCCATGAGGCCATGCAACGCGCCGGTGCCGCCACACTGTTGAAGAAGGAAGAGGCGAGCGAACAGCTCCATGATGCCATGTGTGCGGCAGTCAAGAAACTGGAAACGTCCATGATCCGCCTGTGGAGTTAAGGCCACTGGATACGGCTTTCGAAGCCATTTGGGCCGAAATCGTGATACGTGATAGCAAGGCAAACGGTAGCCCCCTTCCTTGTCAGCCCGCATACGGCCCGGTTTGTTTTCGACAAATTCCATCACGACCTTTGAATCCGACAGGATCCGCATTATGAAGGTAAGGCGGAGAGGGATCGGCCTAGGGCAGTCGGTTGAAGTCACAATGGAGGGTGTCCAGTGAGTAGTACAATGTTCGATGAAGCCGTTAACCTCCCCGAAGAGAGGGAGTATCCCGAACTCGCCGTGATCCGGAAGATGTTTGTCGAACCTCTCAAAGAATTGAAAGCCCTCAAAATGCAGTGGGAAAAGACGCGAGCGGGATTTCAAACCCGCCTCGGCCGAATCCATCACCGTGTGCAGCAGGCCGAAAAGGCTGGGGTAACCATCACCGAGGCGTCCGGCCTTGTGGGGCCTTTCCTCAATGAGCTTCAAGGCAGTGGCCACACCATGGCGGCCGGGTTGCTGCCCAGCATTGGCCCGCAGATTGAAAACGGCATTACGAAGATAGAGGGTTTCAGCATGGAGCACATTCCTTATCGGCAGGAATGGGGTTCGTGGATCGGTATTCCGTCACGCGTGCGAGACAGTATGCATGCGGTGGAGCAGCAATTAGCGCAGCTTGAAACTCTAGTTGCCGACGGTGGACCCCTTCAAAAGCTGGTTGAACAGGCGGTAGCGCGCAAGGCTGGGGAAACGGATGCGTAAGCGAGAAAAGACGAGGTTCGGACACCCCGTAGACTATCATCGTTCTACCTAGTTCTCGTCCCAGCACGTTGAGGGTACGTTACCTTGTGGAGAAGAAAGTTCGGCACACGTCTTTATCATCCCGTGAGTTGAAATCCGCGGAAGAGTTCTTACGTTATGATCCGGCCACAGGGAATCAGCCGGACACTTTCCTAAGAGAACACATTGCAGGCTGCACGGTATCGAAGCGTGGCTTATTTACACTACTGGATACCCGAACCTTTGGACCGATTTATGGGCATGCCTAAATGGCCCGTAACCCCAATCCGCTGCACGAGCTGAAGAGCCAGCGAAATCTATCGAGGGATTGAGAAGCTTACCTTGACTCACCACTCATTCAAATGTGGCGGAGGAGGCGAGATTTGAACTCGCGGATGGGTTACCCCATCTCCGGTTTTCAAGACCAAATCAACCCGTATTCGCCCGATCCTACAAGTCGACAAAAGACGAGGGAACCTGTAATAGGAGCAAACGACAAGGTTATTGGAAGCTGTGCATCTCGATGCGTAGGATGTGAGGGGCGATGGTGACCCTTATGGTTACACTGGAAAAACCCCCCCCGACATGGTTCGGCAGGACGGGTGACCTCATGGAGTCCTCTAGCACATAGCCATTTACTCCTAGGTCTCCCTATAGATCGATATGGCTCTCAGCAGTCCAGTGACAGATCCCATTTCTCTCCGAGCTTGAGATCCCAAAGCTCAGGATCAAATTTAATGAGCCCTCCCAGGGGTGTGAAGGTAAACTCACCAAAATAGACCCTCTCCCCGATGTTGTAGAAATCAAGGCGGACAAACCCGATTCCAAGAGACAACTTTGCGGCAAGCGTCAACATCTCATCAAGATTCGACGGTTTTGGTACCCACGGTCGCGTTACACGGCTGCGCTGGTTGGTAACATCAAGGAGGTTCCAGGACTTATCAAAGACTGAGCGGATGTCGCGTGCATGGTTGGCGACAAGAATTTGCTCAGGCACTCCGTTGAAACAATAAAACTTATAGTCTAGCGGCGGGCTCCCATCCTCATTAGACAAGTACTCCTCGATTAGTATGCGAGGGGGAATCCTATAATATTGCGCTTCGCGTCCGTGCCAATAGTAATCGCTCGCTAACCAACTCGACACTTCGCGGATAACTTCTTCGGGATTAGCCTCGCCTCTAACAATGATCACTCGCCCACCCGCATGATTGGGCTTGATCACATATTCCGCGGGCAGCCGATCAAATGGGATCGCCCTGGGGTCGGTCCCGTGCCATAACAACTTGATCAAATAGTCCTCACTCACCGCACTCGCAACATGGGCACGCACCGCATACTTATCAGCCAGCTGTCGAAATCGTGGAGGCATAGGTCCCCGATTCCAGGTGATCATCCGCCAGAAAAGCTTCTCCGTAAAAGCTTGTGGATTGATCAGATTCAGTGGTTTGCCATGGACTCGGGCGTATGTGTCTAACAGAATGGATTCGCCTTCGGAGCGCCGCATCACCCGTCGTTTAATGCCCCGAAAGTGAGCGACGAGATGATGCAGGAAAGTACGCCGTAACTTGGCTGGAAGCGCTGCAACCAATGATGCATACATCGAACGTTTCATTTCTATGTCTCTCCACTCAAAACATTGTCTTGCAATCATCGGACTGAAAAAGTCCTCTGAGTTACAATATCCCTTCACCGATCATTCAGGCGGAGGATGAACCGGATGCTGCGAAGGAGGACATGATGGTGATTCAGGCGTGGGCTCAATGAGATTGAATCTGTCCAACACAGCCTGTAACAAAGCTCCGTGTGCAATAATGGCGTCATGGTGCTCGGAGCACGACCGTATTAATACCGGAACCGACGAACATCGCGGTACTGCCTGGATCGAGTACGAGGCGAACCGACCGGTATTGTTAGTCTAACCCGGTTTCAAAAACTTCAGCGATTCAGGCAATGAGCAGGTTGTGGAGTAGCATCACGTCTTACCATGTTCACATATTGACGATAGAACCATGCCGCAAGCCGTCTTTCAAGAAGACTCAGGCGTTCTAGGCTCCAGATATCAAGGTGAGTCAGCCACTCGTGGCGACATCGCCACTCTTCGTAACCAAGCAGTTAAAAATCGCCTGTTAAGCTCTCGCAGACGATTGAGAAACCCTGGTATGGTTAATCTCTGCACGTAAGATACTGATCATGTCGCATCCCTACCGCACGGACGAATTGAGAAGTGGGTGTGTATACCCAGCCAACCCTCATGTTCGCGGCGCAAGACAATTGTTGCGCGGCCCTCTCTTAGACAACTGCTCCCATCCGCCGCAAATCCACGTGATGCCCATGGTGCGGCAACCCATGCCAGATCATCTCGTGCGTCGATGTGCATGTGCTCGTAATCAAACTCAAAGTCGTTGGTAACATTCCAGACATGGCGCCACTGCTGATTGATGAGCTGCTCCAGGCCCACAGCGATATGAGCCACCGTACCGAAACTCACGATGTTATGGCTACAAAGAATGCGACCACGGTCAAAATCACGAGCTCGCACACACGACGCGAAGTCTTTTAACCATGCCATAACGGAGTCCGACATTGCACCTCCGAGATCGATTTTGACGGCGACGGTAAGTCACTTCCAAGAGCGGGCCGATCGAAGGCGCATATTGTAAGAAGTCTGCTGTTGGAGTGCAAGCGATTGAGAACAACTTCTTAGACGGTCATACATGCTTTACCTCTTCGGAATGCGAAAGGTGATTTATTGGCAAGACCCCGTTCATTCGAAGGTGCACTTGACAAGCCTTTTGCGCTTCCCCATTTCCCCAAACTTGCAGAGCACAATGTTCGTAAGGGCTTCTTGGAGCATGATCTTTGTGAAGCGCCAAGCGGCTGAACCGATACATTCAAGAGAAAAAGATTACACTTCTGGTGACCCCAGAGGCTTTTGAAGAAGAAAGCAAGCTTCTTTGTGCTTCCCTTCGCTGACCGTCTATTCACGAGCCGATGTCACAGGAAAGCCGACGACGGAGTGCACCCTGAATTACATCCGGGGAGACGGCTCCGGCGGCCACTAGCAGAGTGAGCGGCGCTGTGAAAGGATTTATGGTCAAGGCTGGCAGTGGTTGATGAACACCAGGGTATAAAAGGTGGTTTTGCTCTGCCACGGGGACATGAAGAGCAAAAACACCCCGAAGGAAAAAGGAGAGGAGAAGGTGGCCGTTGCCTGCGGCACGAAATGCGAACTCATGACCGGCGATGGTTAACTTTTGGAGCCCTCTGACGCCGGGGAGGGTTGCTGCCGCCGGTGCAAGAACAGGAATTAGATTTTTCTGAAAAGGGCAGTCATCGCGATGGCATTACGTCGACCTGTGAACGTTAGTCCCTGGTAGGAGGACTTGAGCAGCTGAAAACTCTGGAATTAATGTCTCCAGCATTCAGGTCCAGTTCCAGTCCCTTAAGCCGGCCTTATTGAAACATTCATTCAGGGTTTTCCCCAGATACGCTTTCACCGCTCTGTATGGTGGGATAGCGCGGCCTATGAATATCGCCGAAAAAATAAATGAATGGGAGACGAGAAGACGCCATGAACCCATCTTGGAAAACGCTGTTAAAGCCTATCGAACTGTGGAAATTACTCAAAGACACATTTAATGCGTGGAGCAATGACGCGGTGCCTCGCCATGGTGCAGCCTTGGCCTATTATACGGTTCTCTCCCTCGTGCCGCTGCTCGTGTTTCTTATTGCGATGATCGGCTTGATATTCGGTCAGGAGGTTGGCAAAGGATACATCCTTGATCAAATCCATAAGCTAGTCGGACCACAGAGCGCGGAGGCCATTAAGGATATGATCCAGCGGGCGAGTGAACCCTCGACCGGCATCATCGCAACATTTCTGGCTACGGGGACTTTATTGTTCGGGGCCACCAGCGTGTTCGCCCAACTCCAGGATTCGCTGAACTCGATCTGGGGCGTGAAGCCCAAAGAGGGGCGAGGCCTATGGGGACTGATGCAGGATCGCTTCTTGTCGTTCGCGGCTGTTCTCGGAACTGGCTTTCTGCTGCTCGTATCGCTCAGTCTCAGCGCCGCATTGTCTGCGGTGGGGAAATGGGTCGGAGGATGGCTTCCCGCTCCCGAGTTGGTGCTCCAAGGAGGAGAATTTCTCCTATCACTCGCGATCATTACTGGATTATTCGCCATGATATTCAAACTTCTCCCCGATGCGCTCGTGGCGTGGAGCGATGTGTGGATCGGCGCGGCGCTCACAGCCTTCCTATTTACCATCGGGAAATTCGCGATCGGCCTCTATCTTGGCAAGAGCGATGTGGGATCGGCCTATGGGGCAGCGGGGTCGATTGTGATCGTTCTGGTGTGGGTATATTACTCGGCGCAGATCCTCCTCTTCGGCGCTGAATTCACACAAGTATATGCGAATCGTTTGGGGACCCATATCGTCCCTTCAGAAAATGCCACGGTCGCGGATCCCGAAAAAGCCCGTGCGCCCGGTACCGCTGATACTCTTGGGGCTGCTCATGACCCCGATAAGAAATCAGATCGCAGACGACGGGCCGCCATGGAAGGCGCTCTTCCGACTGGTCGCATGCCCGTATCCACGCCACAATTGCCCTGGTGGGTTGGATTCGTGGTACTGGGGGTTGCAGCGCTCCGATTTTCCCGCCCTTCTGCAAAACAACATCGGTAATGCGAGAGGACCACACAGCGAGCCTTCACTTTAGTACCTGCACAAATATGCGTTGATGCAGCCGGTTCTTATATGACGCTTGACGTACCTCGTGGATACCAGCGTGGTTTCGGTGTAAGGAATGCCGTTCTTGAGGATGATGATCCGAATGCAGGTTCGGCAGACCGTTTTGATCGATCGCCTAGGAGTCGCCCTAGCTTTATGGGGAGTGTTCAAGCTGTACAGTCAATCCACTACCATAACCCACGGAGGGCATATGAGCGCTTCAGAATTGGGGCAATTACTCTCGCTGGGATTTATGTGGATACTGGGAATGTTCACGGGTCTTCGAACCAGACCATACGAATAAGAGTCAATGGGAGCAAATGGCCGCGAGTGTGGTGCGCGGCCGCAGTGGACTCTTTTTTCTTTCGCCACCTCTTCAGCACAGCACTGACCTCAGAATCGCCGCAGTCAGCGGCGAGGTGATTGTAGGACATCGCTAAAGCGGCGTCACGAAGCATCCTCTGAATAAGTTGCACCTGAAATTCGAGAGCCTATCCATTCACCACCCTTCCCCCGTTCGGATGCAGGACCTGTCCCGACATATAAGACGCATCCTCAGACGCTAAAAATACATAACAGGGCGCTATTTCTTCAGGTTGTCCGGCGCGTTTCATGGGGACGTCCGATCCAAATTGCGCGACTTTATCCGGAGGAAAGGTTGATGGAATTAAGGGTGTCCAGATCGGGCCGGGCGCCACGGCATTCACCCGGATATTCTTTTCGGAGAGGGATAAGGACAATGATCTGGTGAAGGCTACAATGGCTCCTTTTGTCGCCGAATAGTCCAGAAGCTGAGGGCTCCCCTTATATGCGACTACGGAGGTGGTATTGATGATGCTGGCACCTTCTGCCAGATGAGGGAGCGCCGCCTGCGTCAGGTAGAAATAAGAAAAAATATTGGTTCGGAAGGTGCGCTCAAGCTGGGCCGGCGTGATCTTTTCGAGGCTGTCCTGCGGCTGTTGTTCCGCGGCATTATTGACCAGGATGTCAAGTTGGCCATACTCTCTGATTACTGTGCGCACAGCATGCTGGCAATGCTCATGGCTGCCGACATCCCCGGGGATGATGAGACATTGTCGGCCCTCTCGCTGCACCAGGCGCTTAGTTTCTTCCGCATCGTTGTGCTCGTCGAGATAGGCGAGGGCAAGATCGGCCCCTTCGCGCGCAAACGCAATGGCGATCGCGCGACCGATTCCGCTGTCGCCGCCGGTGATGAGGGCAATTTTCCCATTTAGTTTGCCCGTTCCGTGATGCACTTCATTCTCTGACTTTGGCGGGGGCGTCATGTCTGATTCCAGACCTGGCTGGCGATGTTGTTGCTGAGGTGGGCGATGTTTTTCAGACATGGACTAGATTCTCCCAATAAGGTCCATCAATGCCGCCGTTCGCCTAGGGCATGGCGCCGTCACGAAGGGGGAATGCATGTCGCAAGGCATCTACTTATCACTCGCTTTACTGTGAACAGAAGAATGCCACTGGCCATCTGCCTAATCTTGGTCTTCTCCTCATTACAACGCTCAACACTTACCCTTGGGCCGCTTCTTTTGTTTGTGTGGCGAATTCTTTGGCGGCTCGACCGGCATCCTTCCCGGCCTGCTGCCCTTGTTTTACTCCTTGCTTCGCAAACTCCTTCGCCGACCGACCCGCATCCTGTACAAGCTCTTCCCCCTTTTCATAAAATTCCTGCCCTTGCTCCACAGCGGTATCAAATGCCTCTTCACCCCTCTCCATGAAATCCTCCTTCGCACGATGAGTATAGTCGCGCAACATGCCGCGCAGCTCCGTGCCGGATTGAGGCGCAAACAGCAATGCAACACCTGCGCCGATCAATGCCCCCGCCATGAAGGCGGAGAGCCCCGAGGCGTCCTCATTTCGATTGTCATGATAATCTCTGCGCATATAATTCTCCTCCTGTTGCGTCACAAAATAAGATTATAGCCTTGAGGGCAACATGCTGGTCGAATCCTACCGATTCGCATTTCTGTTAAATACTGGGATAAACGATAGGCAGCGGACCCGGGATATTTTGCGACGCTGGTTTATCAGGAGCTTTTCTTGATCCGCCCCTCCAGCCCTGGAAGGACCGCCTCAAAGAAAGCATTTTGAAAGAGTGTGACCATCAGTTCCCACGTATTCGCCTGCGGGTTCTTCACAGGACCCGACACATGGGTCTTCGTGGCCACCTCCTCGCGCGGCGTATTCTTGAGGAGCGCCGCTGCCGCGTTCACGGTCTTTTCAAAAATCTTTTGGAGTAGGCCTTTGTCCTGGTCCTGAACGGCATCGTAGGCTTTGACATCCTTGAAGAGCGGCTTAAGATACCCGTCCACCTTGTCGTCTTTGACCTTCATTTCGCTATAGATGGAGAATACGCCGGAAGCGACATCGAGCCCGCCGTGGGCGCGCAGCAGCTGGTTAAAGGTCTTAATGGGGGTGTTGCGGATGACCACATTCAGGTTGAAGTCGGGCGACTGCATTTCCGGTCGAAATGAACCAGAAATCTGGGTATTGCCGGATCCCATCAATCGTCCCGTCAACTTGACCACCGCGGTCCCTTCCGACAGCCGGTTGCTCCAGTTCTCGAGTTCGATATTCGTATCCGCCATAAACACCCGGTAGGAAGGGTCGGTCGCCGCATTGACGAATCCAAACTCGCTCTTTTCAATCATACCGCGATCGATATGGACGTGGAGCGTGGGATGAGCGGCAACTTCCTGCGCAGCCTGGGCCACCTTTTTGCCGGTATCTTCCTCATTCTTTTGGGTCTTGGCGGAATGGACAAAATCCGCTTTCAAGTCCTGTGCGGAGAAGGTTGTGAACCGTACACTCTGGACCGTAGGAGCATATTCTACATGTCCCTTTGCGGTGAGCATCCCGCCCGCGACATGCATCTGCCGCTGGGCAGTGAGAGGATCCAGATCCGCGAGGGGGATGTCCGTCACAGTTACCTCAGCATTCATCGCCATGATGGGTTCGGCAAAGAAATCCGCCTGGCCGTCGAGCTGGAAGAGTCCCTTTTTAAACACCACCGTTTCGAGCTTCACGTGGGAGGGATATTGTCCGGGCGCCGAGCGCACATTGCGAATGTTCTCGGCCGTCACATTCAACTCGGTAATATGAAGCGGTTTCGAGGTGGAATTCTCACGATAAGTGATCTCACCGTCTTTAATTTGAACTTCATTGACCCGGACTTCATGCATGGCAAAAAGGGCTTCCTGCCAACTCTGTTTTTGTTCAGGTGACGCCTCCATCTCCTTCGCGGCCTGCGAACGAGTGAAATGAATCACGGGATGCTCGATCACCTGATCGGTCACGATGCGGCCCGAGAAGAGAGCGCTCCACTGGAGGCTGCCCTCGATCTTCGTGATTGCCGCGATCGGCGGATCGGGGTGATCCTTTTGGCTGATTGTAATGTCTTCGAGCTCCACGGACAGACTAAGCGGATGCAAGTCCAAAGCTCCTAGGTGAACGATATAGGCCGGGAGACGCTGATTGAGCTCCCGCTCAGCATATGCTCGCAGCGGCTCGTCGATGAACGACAGCACCCCGGTCAGCAGAAGGACAAGAGCCAGCGGGACAGCCACCCACCACAGCCATTTTGGGATGGATGAGATGTTCATCGTCGTAGTGTAAGAGTGTGCGGGCAGTCACCTTTGGGATGAACTGGGAAGATCCCGTAATGCTTTGCTCATTCACAATGAGGCAGGCCGGTAGTGCTGCCCACTAGAGAAGGAAGTGATTTATAGTTCGCCTCATCGGCAATTTAAAGTGGCGAACTAGGGAATTCGAGCATAGGCATCTATTACGATTGTGGGCATTCTGAGACTGTTTGAGAACTGTATCTCATAACTTGTCGTCGAATCTAAAACACGTTGCGTGTGGAAAAGCGGGGCTCTATGTCGGTCAGTACGTACTAGCTTATTCAGCACGAACGTCAGGCCATGAAAGCATAGTGACCATGTCGAACCCAACAGCAGACCCAAAAGACTTCGCCAAGTTTAGGACTCGGCAGAAAACTGATGATTTCACATTGCCTCTGCATAAAGCGTGGGTTCCGCTCGTGCCCCAGCTCTGTGCGAAAGGGAATTCCGCCAGAAGACAGGAGCGGCCGTGGAACCCCTTATCGATCGATCCCGTGGCGAGCCGGTATTCAAGCTATGCAGCGTTCAATGGTGCCTCGGTCACAAAACCGCTCGCTCCCGAGATTGCCGTGGATGAGAAACTCATCAAGGCCCATCAACAGCTACGAGAGAAAATCCTGGATCAGTCTTATCCTTGTACCGGTGCAGTCTCGGCGTTCAATCAATATAACTATCGGTTCGGACTCTATCCGGAATTGGCGAGCGATGGTGCCGCACGTGCCGTGTGTCACGATCTGTACGAGTTCTGCCATGAATTCCCCATCGTGGATGACCATTTCATCACCTTCATCGCAATGTTCCGAGGTCCGGGCATTCAGTCCGAACAGCACTTCGAAACACTTCTGTGGGATCAACTTCAAGCCATGCACGCGCGTGATGCGGCATTCTTCTCCTGGGACACACGGGTTGATTCCGATCCTCGGAGCCGCCGGTTTTCGTTTAGCATCGGCGGACGGGCCATGTTTATCATCGGCATGCATCCCAAAGCGTCGCGTCTCGCCCGCACCAGTCCGTACCCGACCCTCGTATTCAACCTGCATGAGCAGTTTGATCGCTTACGGGAGCGTGGCAAATTCGAAACGATGCAACAGACCATTCGAAGCCGAGAGATCGCCCTCCAAGGCTCGACGAATCCGATGTTGACGACGTTTGGGGAAGGCTCAGAGGCTCGTCAATATTCCGGCCGAGCCGTTCAGCCGAGGTGGTCTTGTCCTTTTCACGTTCAGAATGACGATAATACATGACGATCGCTCACACGATTCGTATACTCCCGCAGAGTGGTCGCGCATTTACGATGAAGAAGGGGCAAGCATTACGAATTATCGATCCGTTCGGCGAACAGGTATCTGACCTTTTTGCTGTTGATGAGCACGATCATGGCTGTCGGCTTTCCTCGGGTCGCTCGCTGGATTACGCAGGCCGGATCTATCTGACGAGTGGCGACGTTCTCTATGCGAACAATAGCAAACCCATGTTCACGATCATCGAGGATCGCGTCGGTTTACACGATTTTCTGTTAACCCCATGCAGCCAGGAGATGTTTGAGATGCTATACAATCATAGAGGCCATCATCCGAGCTGCTTCGAAAATCTTGTTCTTTCCTTGAAAGAATTCGGGATTTCAGGAGCGGATATTTCAACGACGTTCAATATATTCATGAACGTCAAGATCGATTCACAGGGGAAGTTGACGGTGGGTGTGCCGATGTCAAAGGCTGGTGACTATGTCGTTCTTCGAGCAGAAATGGATCTGATATGTGGACTCACCGCCTGCTCAGCCGAAGGGTCAAATAACGGTCGGTTCAAACCGATCGACTTCGCACTGCTCACCTGAGGTGTCTTTAATCCACGCACGAGCGGCCACGGATAGCTCAAACCTTTCGGGGATACAGGGGCCAACCGCGTCCGCATCATCGCAGGGTGCCCAGGCCAAGAGGTTTGTCATTTCCACCGTGCCGATTAGTACTGCTCATCAAAAATCAAAGACCCCAAGCGCCTCGTGACTTTCTCCATCACGTGTCTATCTGGCGTAATGGGTTGGGGGAAGTGGTTGGAGTCCGGAGCCAGAGCTGCAGAACGATCAGCCATTACCATTGCCGCTGGGATCAGACCCATCTCTCCACAAAGCAATGCCGCCACAGAGTCCAGTCATGTTGGACACGATCGAGACGTTGCCAGCAAGCCTGCTGATATCCGCCTGTGCCGCATTTCCGCCGCCTATGTAGAGCCGGTCGTAATGGAACGTGTTTTCAAGCTTACGGATGACCTTTCCAAGGCGATTGTTCCACAGTTTCTTTCCCAGCCGTTCGAGTTCTGAGTTGCGAAGCCGATTCTTGCCCACCTCGACATTTGGCACAAGCGTGCCATCGACGAAGAGGGATGAACCGACGCCGGTTCCCAGAGTCAGGACCAGTTCAACGCCCTTGCCGGAGATCGCTCCGAAACCCTGAATGTCCGCGTCATTGGCGGCACGGACGGGCTTCTTTCGAAACAACTTATGAAGGGCCTTCGTGAGATGAAAATGCTCCCAGGCAGGATCTAAATTCACGGCTCCCGAGACGACGCCATTGCGAACGATTCCTGGAAAACCCACACTGACGCGATGGAAACGACCCGCCTTTCTCGCGAGGCGTTGTATGATTCGTATCATCAGTTGTGGCGTGCTTCGTGTAGGCGTCGGCACTCGCACCCGGTCTCCCACGGGCTCGCCATTTTCGTTAACGACCATGGCCTTGATCCCCGTACCGCCGATATCAATGACGAGCGTGCGAATTGCGGTCACGATAGCAGATGGAGTCTGATCTGTGGCTGGGGGAGGTGACGGGACGCGCTTTGAGCGTGACGAAGGCGTAGCTGGCATAAATAAATTAAGGAATGGGACGCAACAACAGTTACCAATTATTGCTAATTACAGCACAACGGTGACTTACGGCAGCACATCCCCATCAGAAGAACTCCAGGCTTTCCAGACTGGAATCTTGTGATATCCGCTGGTCATCCGCGATCGTGAGTGCGCAGCATAATCCTTTAAATCCATGGGAAATGTCTACCCCTCTTTGGGAGAGATACGAGATAATCCAAGCATTGTCATCCACATGACACTTGAAAAGGATGCTTCTTTCGTCCAGGAAAGTGGTCAGCCTCGGTGCTACCAGTGTAGCTGCAATATCTCTGTGGAACAGTATACATGTAAGAGACAAAGGCCCGCACGTGGCGGGCCTTTGTAACGAACCTGTTTCCGAATAATTATGCCGCTAACTTCACTTCGATCGTTTTTGGTTTTGCCTTCTCCGACTTCGGCAAATGGAGGTTCAATACTCCATCCTTAAACTCGGCTTTCACGTGCTCGGGTTCGACGACGTCAGGCAACGAGAAGGTTCGGACAAAGCTGCCATAGGATCGTTCAATCCGGTGATACTTCGTTCCTTTATCCTCTTTCTCAAGCTTGCGCTGGCCTTGGATCGTGAGCACGCCGTCTTCCAGGGAGACTTTGACGTCTTCCTTCTTCACGTCAGTAATCTCTGCTTTGATCACATACTCACCCGCTGTTTCACTAATATCGACAGACGGTGTCCAATCCGCCACGATCATCGCTTCATTACCATTCGATGCATGCGAAGCAGGATGTGCCAACATCCTGTTGAGCCGATTTGAGACTTCTTCCAATTCACGAAACGGATCCCATCGTACGAGTGCCATAGCAACCTCCCTTAAATTTATTATTCTGCTATTAGGTTTTTCTGCGCTGGCGCTGTGCCGATTCAATCTGTCACAGGTAGGAGATATATCGAGGGCTGGAAAAGTCAAGGGCGTGAATGGGGCTGCCGATGGATAAACAATATAAGTATTAGATGATTTGTATGAGTCTCTGCTATGGAGGCCTGCTTGTATTGCACGACACAAAGGCAGTAGACTTCGGGCGGCCATGATTAAAGAGGTTGCTCAATGAGCGAGAAGCCCACCGTCTTACTAGCCGATGATCATATGCTGGTGGCGCAAGGTATCCAGAAGTTGCTTGAAGGGGAATTCAATCTGATCGGCATCGTCCCCGATGGCCGTGCTCTCATCACCTCCATTAAAGAGCGCGCTCCCGATCTGGCCGTGGTGGACATTTCGCTTCCTTTGCTCAATGGTCTGGAGGCTTCTCGGCAAATCCGTAAAATTAATCCGGGTATTAAAATTGTCATTTTGACTATGCAGTCGGAATCCAGTTTTGTCACAGAAGCCTTTCGCATCGGAGTATCTGGGTATGTGCTCAAGCAATCTGTCGGGTCCGAGCTGATACTTGCTCTTAAAGAGGTGCTCACACACAACTACTATGTTTCTCCGATCATTGCTCAAGGTTTGGGAGACCAAGCCGTGCAGCCGACGCCCAACGCTGATGAAACCAGGGGGTTTGCTCAAGAGCTGAGTCCACGTCAACGGGAAGTGCTCCAACTCGTGGCCGAGGGCAAAGCGATTAAGGAGATAGCTGCGGTTTTAAATATCTCCATCAAGACTATCGAATTCCATAAGTCAAAAATCATGAAACAGTTGGGTTTAAGGACCACCGCTGAGCTCACCAAATACGCCATCTCAAACGGCCTCATCTCCATTCACTGACCTGTGTGAGTTGCCTCCTCTCTGAATCAAGCGGACCCCTCGGAAGCATTCTCAAAATAAGTTGGAGGTAAGTACAATCGCTGTAGCTGCCTTAGATGGGAGCAGGTGGGGGAGGGTTGCGATCCCTCCCCATGCGTCTCGATTTAGCTCATGAGGTTACTTGCTGCTGCCGCTGCCAGCCTCTTTTTCATCCCGGGCATCGCGGGAATCTGTACTGTCATGCTGTTTTGATGTTCCCTGCTGGTGGGAAGTGTCCTTCAGGCCGGAAGTATCGCGTGACGGTTTGATCTTCTTATCCTGGGGAGTGGCGTCTTTCTCGTCCCTCGCATCTCGTGCCTCTTTATTGCCCTGTTGCTGAGAACTTCCCTGTTTCCCTCGTTGCTGCTCCGCCTGCGCTGGAACAGATAGAAAACCCGATGCAAGCAGCACTGCCGAAACGATCAACGCACTTAGGTTGACGCTCATGTCCACCTCCTTTTCTGTTTGTTTGCCTTGTCGCCTTTTCACCGTTGCTTCGCCTGGACATTGTGAGTGGTTCAGCCGGTGAAAACAACCCCACGAATTGCGATACGGGCGTGGCTCTTCGCCACAGTCCAACGAATCACAGTCCAAGAAACGAGCGTGCAGATGATCCTGAGTCGAAAGGGGCTGCGCACCGTGCTGCATCGTGGTCCAGAGCTCTCCACGTCCGTGCTCAGCCCTCGCCGCAGTTAGGAGGAACAGGATGATTTGATCACCGTGTCGACCAGTTTGACGCTGACGCGGTGCGGTGGGGGAATGCGGCTGATCGTGCCAGGGGAGTCAGGTGGAGAACGACGGGGCATACCCAATGGCGGACTCATACAGCCCGTGGCTCGTGCCCATGTGTGGGCTGAACGACTGCTGTCGGGAGAGGCGACGTCACTGCGGGCGATCGCCCGAGAGGAGGGCGTCACGCCGGGGTATGTGGGCCGTCTACTCCACTGTGCTTTTCTCACCCCCGATATCGTCGAAGCCATTCTCCTAGGCAACCAGTCGCCGTTGCTCAGTGGGGAGGTGTTCTGGCGTCTATAAGGGAGCTATATCGGCGTGACATCGACAGAATTTTCCAGAACCAGAGAATGTGTCTCTCGTGTCCAGACTGGATGGCGGAGGGGGCGAGATTTGAACTCGCGGATGGGTTACCCCATCTCCGGTTTT
>CAZPNQ010000035.1:0-34939 GCA_964587955.1 uncultured Nitrospira sp. | reverse complement strand
CATGAGGAGGTTCACCATGTCGGAGCAGGGGAATCAGGTCGCCAAGGCAGCAGCATTTATCGCCGGTGGGGCGGTCATCGGAGCGGGGCTCGGGCTTCTCTTCGCTCCGCAGACCGGGGTAGAGACTCGTCGAAGCATCGGCCGCTATGCCCGCAAGGCGCAGGTACAGACCAGCCGGTGGGGCCGAGCAGTCAAGTCCGGCGTGGAAGAAGCGCTGAGCCGCAAACCGGTCAAAGAAAAGAGCTGTGAGGATACTCGACCGCAATTGACCGCGGTGTTGAACTAAGCTTCTCGAAGATCATCGGTAGCAGATCACCCCGTCGCTTTCCTCCGTCCGCACGGGCTGGCTGCTACCGATGGTCCGAGGGGATCTGAATACTGATGGCGCCGGCCAGTTCTCCCGCCTGAGCCCCTTCTCTGGGATAGCCGGAAATGTCGAGAATCCCTTTTGGATTTCCGTGGCAGGTGAGGCAATCCTCCGAATAATAAATCGGCATCAGAGTTCTGAGTAACCTTCCGCCGTCGATCCATTCGACGATCGGAGTCGTCGCGGCCGGTTGAGTCGCAAGCCGCTTCAGCACCGTCTCTTCGTAGGCATCGGGAGTATTTTTCAAGTTCCTCGGGTCGAGGGTCGTCTGCTTCATCGTGACCTTCGATCGCTTCGAGAACTTCCGCGCTGCCTGACTGCCGAACGAGGCCGGTATAAAGTTTTTGTATCCGACCCCTCGTTGATTGATCACCAATTGAGCGTCAGCCACAACCTCTTTGCTTGCGAGGAGCAGCATACTCAGCAATTCGATGGTGGAAGAAGGCAGCGAGGAAGCAGGATGTTTCAGATCGATGTGTGTCTGCTGAAAAAACTCATCAAGGACAAGCCGTTCAAACACTTCCGGTGTGAAACCCTTGTCGCCCTTCCTCGGATCGTTGATCAACAATTGATTTTGCTCGATGACGACACGTCCTGCATTGAGAAACGTGGCAAGGAGATGGGCCGCCTGTTCACTGTCTTTCGGTGAGGTCTGTGCCAGGATGCTCGGGGGCCACATCAGCATGAAGAACAAGCCGAGGGAAAGAAATATCTTCGAGAGAGCGATCATGAGCGCCACCGCCTGTTCATTGTCCTCCTGCCGGAAGGCACTGTCCTTGATCATAATGCTGAGGAACCTGAGTCACCTCCAGGGGAAGCCCTTCGCTCGTCGCACGCCGAGTCGGTGCGTATTCTGCGTCCACCCATCTCCGTCGCATGTGCTTCAGCCGGCCTGATTCATCCAAACGAAAGAGCAAGTTGTTCAAGAACCATTGTAACCGCCGGTGGTCGTCGTTGGTGACGATAGAAAGATCCTCATGAGTCAGAACCAAGGGAGTTCCGTCGATTTGGGTCAAGATCCGCCAATCCTGCCAGACCCGTTTCGTCACATATTCGAGGATGGAATGGTTGGTGAGAATGATGTCGATATTCAGGTCTTTCGTTTCGATGGAGGCGGGAAGCGAATCACAGATGACCATGCGGATCCGCTTGAGATTGGCTTCGGCGTACAGATGAGAGGATCTTCCCTTCTGAACGGCGACAGTCAATCCGGCGAAGCCTTCCTGAACTGCAGCCAGTGTGTTCGGCTTTCCGTCCTGCCTTCGAAATTGCCGCCAGACTCGTTCCGCAACTTCTGGATTTTGGATGATGGCTGCGACGCCATCTTCATGAAAATAAGGAGGCGAAAACCAGAGGCCCGGTGGCCTGGCGCCAGGAACGGTTCCGCTGACGGACGAGACGAACAGATCCAATTGTCCTTCGTTCATCTTAATGAACAGATCGGGAAATCGAGTGACATGCAGGACCGGAACGATGGGCGTGCCTCCGCCGCAATACGAGGTGAGCGCGTCGGCTATTTCTCGGATCAGTTCGACATCCAGGCCAGTGACACGAATCCCTTCATCGGTGTACACAGCGGGAAAAACAAACGGGCGAAACGGCTCGACGGAAATGCCGACTCGCAGCCGCCCGCGGGAACAGATCGATGATAATTCATCCCGCGTCAACGGATGGATGAGCTCAACGGCGTCATAGACCAACCCGCATCCCGGCAGAACACTGCTCAGTGTCGCCAGGGCAAGCGACATGAGAAGTCTTTTTATGGCGCAAGGGTTCACAACTCCATGCCCTTCCATCTCACAACATGGCCCGCATTCAACGACATCGGCTTAAAAGCGAACACCAATCGTATAGAGCCATTGCCGTGACAAGCCAAACTCTCCCTCGAAATCAGCTTGGAATCTCGTGTACTGAAGACCCATGTCGACGGAGACCCCCTGTGCCACGGGAAATCGTACCCCGATCTGGCCTCCGTACAGGTACCCTGGTGAAAATTCTGCCCCCGACATATTTCCACCCAGCATGGCTCCGACATACGGGACTGCCCGGTTCTCCAGCGGTCCGAAAAGCACATGTCGTAGGAGGCGATTGATCGGTTTGCCGCTTGGGAAATCCAACAAATCGATAAAATTGTTCCAACGTGGGTTCGCGTAGAACGAATGCTGGTCGGTGCCAAAGGTTGGCGTGTGATGACTGTAATACTGGTAAATGCCTCTTAATTCGAGCGGGCCATAGCGGAGAGCGGTAATTCCAGCCTGAAGGGCGAACACTCTGCGAGTGGGCGCAAAGCTGCGATCATTGAATGACGCGTCGAAACTGAACGGGCGGAGCGGGAGGATATCGAGAACCGCCTCTTGGCCTACCGCTTCAAACGGCATCGCCAGTGCGAGTACAAGCATAGCAGCCCAAGACAGTGAAATGTGTGTCCGCAGCGGGGCCACCTCCCGTTCTTACATCTCTCTGAAATCCCGTCGCCAATGCCTCGCATTGTAGCGTAACCCCATTATCTTTTACATGGTAAACGGGCCGGGAAGGGAATCGGAAAGTGACTGTAGGCAGTAGCTGCTACGTTAAAGTCAACCGTTCTCGCAGGACCAAAGGCAAAGGGATTGACCTGGGCGAAGACGTAGCAATGGAACCGAATGAAGCAGGTGCAGCGGTTGATCTGATGACCAGATCAAACACGGAGAACAACTGCTGTTCAGAAACCTTTCTCTAAAATTGGCAATTACGTAACTTGCCGGCGTCTCGACCGGTTCATACAAGGTCATGGCCCCTGAGGTATGGCCACCACTTCGGCCACTTGATTCGCTTCGTCAATCAGCAAGACAACTGTCTTTCCTTTGGGCAAAGTCGCTATTTTGTCGCGCATGGCCGGTCTCACTTCAAAAGGCTGCTCGATGCCGTCGTCGGTGCGGATGGTAATCTGATGGTCTGCGAAAGGCTTCACCACGGTCCCGAAGACGTTCTGTTGTGCCGCCGTTACAGGGGCCTTGTCTCCGAACACTTGACCGGCCCGCTCGGCGGCTTCTTGGCTCGCAAAATTCACGTCCACGATCCTATTTGCCTCGTCCACCATAAACATCGCGTCGATTCCTACAGGCAGGGACGCCATCATGCTGCGCGCTTGAGCGCGGATCTCAAAGTTTAGTTCTTTCCCGTCCTCGGTACGGATCAACGCCGTATGGTGGCCGATCACGAACGGTTGAGCGATCTGCCCATTCAAAATGTGATGGTTGTCATGTCCCACCGTTTGGCCGGTTTCAGTCAAGTTGTGATCGTTCGCCCACGCACCAGAGAATGCCGCTACGCTGGAAATGATACTGATGAGGCTGATCCAATATTGTGGTGTCATGAGGTTCCTTGGCTTGGGGGTCGACCCTTGGTTCAACTCCCTCAGTTCATCCTTGGATACGCTAGCATCCAGGAAGCTTCTCGGCGACTATTCGGCCCCCTAGGCAATGACTATCCTCTCGCCCCTTTTGCCATCTGGAAAGCAAGACGGTAGGTGCCTTCGCAATTGCAACGAATCAGTATCCCGGCCCCTTATATCCTGTATTCATCATTGCCCACACAATGATAGCCAGGACAAACGCCCCAAGGATAACGTACGTGATGATGTCAGCTTTACCAGGCATTGTCTGACCTCCTTGATTTCAAAAGAAATGTCTCAGGACAGCCTGCTGTTAGCATGAATGGAATTGGGATGCTATTAGGCGGTTCCCTAAATCTCCTTGAGATTTAGGGAAACCTTACCTGGCCAAAGATGCGATCTCGTGCTGTATAGAGCTGCTAGATGGGCGGAGGAATGTTGAAGAGGCACTTAGTCCAGTGGGAACCCCGAGAAGGGGTGTCTTGGATTCTCATCGTGTGACGCGAGCGTTCGAATGGTCGCCCTGAGTGCTTTGCGGTCTGACACACTGTGTGTAGGAGATGCCCATGTCAATGACCAGTGTTTTCGGGTCAGGGCAAAGTGATTGTCAACGGTGGTTTCTGTAGTTAGCCAGGTCTCGACCCGATCGGGTGGTGGGCATGATCGTGATTGAAAGGCTGTATTGATGGACCAATGTCCTCGTACCCAGCCACTCGGGGTCAGATGCCATTCAACATAGACTTGATGCGTAATCATACTGATCGCCCTTTAAGAACTGCGTCTCATGAGAGCGAGCCCAGAGACCACTACTGTTCTACAGTGGAAGCGAGACTGCAGTCGGGGAGGCAAGTTAAATGCCGGGGCGTCCTAGGATGAGGCGGATGCCAATGTCTAAAAATTCCTACGTTTAACCTTAGAACTTTACTTCCACAGAGTACATAGCATCGAATTGGATTCACTCGATGAATCTCTTTAGATACACCTGAACTCATGATGAGTTGTTTGTTGTACTGAAGAAGAAGATGGCTCCGGTGACACGCTGGCTGCGATAGCCGGCGTGAACCACCCCCCGGCCTTCTTCAAACGCACTTGTCCCAACAGGGAACCCCTCGACAAAGGAAACCCCAGGGCCTCTTAGCCCGTCTGTCAGATGATTGGACTTCGCCCTTCAGCTCTATGTGTTCTCCCAGTATTGGAGGGGTGTCAGCTTCGCTATGCTACGTCCTACTAAAACCAGAGGCGAGAGCGTTCGTATTCCAACAAAGGAGATCAAACATGACGATCCGTCAAACGTGTGCGTATTTGTTCATGGTGAGTGGAGTGCTTCTGTTCACCAGCGGGCCTGTGCTGGCAGACCAATCCAAGGGTGGAACTCAATCTCAAGCCGACAGTTCCAAAAAAGGCAACAAATCAGGGACCGCCACCGAAAGATCCGCGAAGCAAGGTCATGAATCCTCGGGGAAGATGGGAAAAGATTCGATGGGACGATCGAGCGGCGAACCTACGAATCCTGGGATCGGCACGGCCAATGGGAGCGACTCTGGCGCAGGAGCTGGACCAGGTAGTCGGGGAAATACCATCAATGCACCTGGCGGAACCTCCAGCGGTACAGAATTTGGTGCTGGTACTGGCTCATCGGGGACCACGGGCGGAGGATATTAGGGCGGGTTGTATTTCGTGATTCTCACGCATTGTAGAGAGGTGCCATTTAAAATCCGCGAGGGAGGCCCATAGATGGAGGCACAGCGGGATGCGCACTCATCGTCTCGCTGACCATCCTAGTCGTCGATGACGAAGTGTCGATCGTCAGACTGTGCACTGCCTTTCTGAACGAGGGAGGTTATACGGTGCTCGGCGCCGACGGCAGCCCCGAGGCGCTCAAGATCTGCACGCAGCATCCAGGGCCGATCGATCTCTTCCTCGCAGACCTGGTCTTGCCGCCGCCGGATTTTCAGCTCGCCTCCACGGCCAAACAATTCCCGTACCTGAATGGTTATGACCTGGCGGTTCGCGCCACGACAATCCGGAAGAATCTCCGCATCATCCTCATGTCGGGGAATCCCGATAAAGTGCTAGCCAGTCATGGGATCAAACGCGGGACGTTTCCATTCTTGGCGAAGCCCTTCCAACGTGATGATTTGCTGACCATCGTGCAGCATGTGCTGGAACAACCGGCACCGACTCTGGCGGAAGAACAGCCAGCCTCTGCCGCCGATGATCCGGAGTGGTTCGGTTGAATCCGGCAGTAATGTACGAAGCACGGGATATGGAAGAAGACAGGAAGCTACCGAAAACGAGCTGGCGCCGTTCGTCTGATTCTAAAGGGCGAGTCTCCCGATGTGTTCTATAACGCGATTCACACCGCCGTGAAGAGCAGGGAAATATCTGAGCAAACTTAGGATACATCTTTAAAGAACCGCCGAAAGGAGAGGAAGATGTTGATTGGGAAACCATGGGTGAGTCTAGTGATAGGGGTCTGCTTGCTCGTGTTCGCCGAATGGGGAGTACAGGCGCAACTAGGGAGTGGAAGCGGGTCGGGAGGAGCAGTCGGACAAGGAGGTCCCGATATGACGAGACCAGGAACAGGCGGAGGGGCACCAGAGGGAGGAACAGGGAGCCCCGATCGATCAGGTGAACCCATCGGGCCAGGTCAGGACTCGTCGGGGAAGATGAAGCCTGAAGGCGCCATTATCATGAAACCGAAGCCAGGCGAGAAAGAAGCTCCGGGTTCCGGGAGATCCCCTGATCGAAGCACGCTCCATCCTGGCACAGGATCAGGCGGCGAAAGCTCGTCGGGTATGGGATCAGGTTCCCGCGGCATGGGATCATCTGGTAGTGGAAGCGGAAAGTAGAGGGACGCGAATGGTGCTGACCGGTGGAGTCGGTGAGGCAGCGTCATAGCCTTTCCAGCTCCATTTCTTATCAGCCGACGATGCATCTGTTGGTGATTGCTCCCAGGCGACGTTATTCTTGTAGCCAAGTACAGGGAGGCAAAACTCTCTTTGATGGCCGTTGTAGATGGTTCTGAACTGACTGAGCCCGTTTCTGTATTCAGTGGGCAGAACCCTTTAGAGTATTTCCTAGTGGTTGATTTCTTCTGCACTGATAGAACTATTTACGATGTATCGCGCAAGACCGCTCTCGGAGACGCTTTAACAGGGATACCGCTCTTTATGAGCTGCGTGGAAGTCTCTGGGATGTTGCCGTGAAACCTTCAGCCTTGAATCTGACAAGACCCGCATTATGAAGCTATACAGTGACGGGCTGGCACATTGATCAAGTTCAAGAGGAGTGTCCAGTGAGCAGTACAACGTTCGATGGAGCATATAACCTTGCCGCGAAGACGGAACATATCGAACTTGTCGCGATCAAAAAGATGTTTGTCGAACTTCTCAAAGAATTGAAGGCACTCAAAACGCAGTGGGAAAAGACGCGAGCGGGATTTGAAACTCGTCTCAGCCGAATCCATCACCGAGTGCAGCAGGCAGAAAAGGCCGGCGTGACCATCACCCAGGCTGCCCATCTCGTGGGCCCGTTTCTCAATGAACTTCAGGGTAGGGGCCACACGAAGGTCGGGCTACTGCCCAGCATCGGGCGGCAGATTGAAAACGGTATTTCAACTATCGAGCGCGTAAGTGAGGAACCCCTTCCACCTCGGCAGGAGTGGGGTACGTGGGCAGGTATTCCGTCATGCGTGCGAGGCAAGATACGTGCGGTGGAGGAGCGATTAGCGCGTCTTGAAACCCTCGTTGCCGATGGGGGCCCCCTTCATGATCTGATTGAAAAGGCCGCGGGTACGCACGACCACAAAAGCGGTTGCATAGGAAGGGGCACAGAGAGCTCTTTCCGCAAGAGTCCTTGAAAGACACTTCTCCGCTTAGCGTCAACGATTGAATAGCCTCAAGACGCAGAACAAGTGGGACTATCCTGACTCGGAGCAGTCGACCCCATACAGTGCGGAGAGATCTGTTTCTGAAGTTCTTCCACATAGTATTCCAGGAACTGACATTCCGCCGGGGTTAACATGCCGCTGCCATGAATGAAGCCGAATAAGTGTTCGCAGGATCGGACGAACTTTTCAACTTTGGGCCGTAGGTTTTCCATTCGTGAGCTTCTATCATACCCATAGACAATACGTAAATACCTATCATCACCCGTGGAGAGGCGCTCCCCAAAGAGGCGCAACCTTGGCGCGAATTTCCGAGAGGATCGTGCCTAGAAATGCTTCATTGCCGGAGGGTCGGTGAGTCGCCTCTGCATGATCGTGACAATCGTTCGCGCGGGAATACGCCGTTAACGATTCAACCTTGTTCAGCCGGCACGGTTTGCTTCAATAGCAATATGAGCAACAGGTTAGAGTTTAGGCCAGTCGCAATTGCGCTAACGAGGCGAATGCATGCCTCTCACTTAGGTCCGGAATGATGGTTAACTCAAGCATGGTGACGGCCTGCAGATCAACATGATGGTCTTCCGCCTCGCTTGTTGAACCTCGTGGACTAAAGTTCCACTGCTGGCGCACGATTTCTTGAAATGACTGCCCGCGATCCGGCGACCAACGCAAGACATACTCTTGTGTGCGCTCCACGACGGGTTCGTGGAAATTCAGCCAGATCTGTCGTAGCGGCTGCGGGTGTATAAAGATGATGCGGATCGTCTGTCTTCCTGGTTCTGCGGCCCGCCACCCCGAGGCCTGACCGGCTAGCAATGCGGATTCAATGGGGTGCGACGGGTGCTCCGAGGTAATTTCTACCTCCACAAGACTCTCCAGGCACAACCATTCAGTGGTAGGAGAAAGGACGGTTGTGGAAACACCATCGATGGCTCGCTTCTTCACTGGTGATCCCCTGAAAAATTCAGTGGCCGTCTCACTGTTACCTGGAGCAGCCCCCCGTATGTTTACAGGGGCACGCATGTGCCCGTCTGTCGACGGCGCATTCGTCAGAGCAGAATTCTTTTCCCGCCGGAACAGAATATTGACAGCGAGGATGGGCGCATGGCTGCTCAATCATAATGTCTCCTAGTGGCGCGCTACTGTGTGCACGCGACCGTACCGTGTACACCTTCTTTACCCTCCCTGATGATCGATCGTGGCCGGAGCCGTGGGTATCCTCTCATTTTCTACGGCCATGCCCACGAAACGTACCGGACGATCTCCGGCGAGATGCTCCGGCGTAATGACGTAGGTTCCGTAGATACTGGGAATCCAGATACTTTTCGCCGTGGTTTCATTGAATCCCGAAAATACATAGGCCAGGCCGCCCACGATTCCACCCCCGAGAGCAAATGCTGCTTTGAACGGAAAATACAGAATCGTAGCGGCGGCTGAGGCGGCTCCAATTCCGGCCCCCTCTGCCGTCCCTTGCTGTATATCTGCGGACGAGGATTGACTCCATACCGGAAGGACCGGCATCGAACAATAAGTGAGGGCCACGATGAACACCACGATTGAGAATCTCACGTGCAGCACCCTTCGTTCCTTCACCATGGAGCCTCCTCAATTGTCGCGCTGTAAGGTCGTTGTATGGCCCTGGTCTGTTACATAGGCCTTCACCATGTCGCCGGGTAACACCTTATCCAGCTTGGTGCTCTTATCGACATGGATTCTATGCAGTACGCCGTCGGTATCTCTGATGGAGTAGTACTCTCCCTCGATATTCATCAAGGTTCCTTTGACCGTATCCTTCGTCAAACGTTCTTTGATCGTCGGTGTCGAGCCGTTCTCTGCCAGAGAATCTGCGGCATAGGTCACTCCTGGTAAGACGCTCAGTAATCCCACGACAAGTATGGATCGTAACCGTGTTTTCATAGAACCTCCGTGTGTTTTTCATATCATCCCATAGGGCACGCGAATTCGGAGCTGGGAATACACCTCGGAGTCGCCAGAGGGGTGACGAAACATTTTCAGACCGTGGGAGGAGAGCGTCGTAATTCGGTTTGACCTGCTACATTTCGATCGTTTGTTCTCTGGCTTTCTCAGTAGGGAAGCCTCGTATTGTTCAGTAGAGTTTGGCGAGTGATGTCCATACGGATTGCTGATCCAACCAACCAGGAGAGGACATCTATTCGTGACTAAACCATTGTCAAAAGGAGACGCTGACGATGTCTGTCATCGAGAAATCCATTGACCTGAATGTCCCAGTCCGTACGGCCTACAATCAGTGGACGCAATTCGAAGAATTCCCTCGATTCATGGAAGGGGACCTGAAGCGATTCAAGGAATTCATCGAGTCGCGTGGGCAGGAAACAGGTGCCTGGCGAGGGAATGTACAGTAAGACCGCTCTAGAGACATCCTTCAATAAATGCAAAGATCTCCCGGCTCGCCTCGTCCCGCGTGTGATACGCCTGCCATCCTTCAATGTGGGGTGCAGTTTGGTCTTTGTCTGACTTTGGCTCTACTTGTATCGCTTCTTCTGATTCTGAGGAAGAAGCTTCGGCGAGATTCAGTCGGTCGTCGCCGCCACTGCCACAAATGAGGTGGCGTGCTTACTGTTCTCATCGTACTTCACAATCACCATATCCCCAACAGTGGGATCTGTTGCCGTGACCTTCCTCGCGGTCTTTTTATCGAGATAGATGGAAACCTCTTCACCCGTTTCCTTGTTCTCTACCGACACATCCCACGCGGGGATAGCCGCATCGCGCTTCACAACTTTGACGACTTTCCCATGGATCGTTCGTCCTGGTTCTTCAACCTTGGGTTTGTCATAGACCGCCTGCTCTACTGAGAAGGCCACGGTGAACAGTCCCAGCCACAACGTCATACTGAGCACACTCATGCCAACGGCCTTGGATAGTATAGTCATACAAGCCTCCCTCGCCAGAATCCGTGCTTATGAGCCAGAGCATAGCAGCATGGAGGAAGACCGAAGCTGGAGTATTCCCTGGTTAGTCGCTGGGCGAGGAAGGGTGTAATCGCCCCTTACTTTCTCTTCGTCAGCTTGCTAAGTGATCTCAGCTTCTGAAAAGTCTTCTTGTTCGATATAGATACGATGGCTGAGTGTAATATCCTTTTGTTCTGCAAATGCGATCGCCTGAGAGAGCGTGTAGAACTTGGCCGCCTTCAACCGGTCACACGTGCGTGCTCCATCGTTCGCGATGAATCGCGTGCGGCGTGGTCCGGAGAAGATCACGAACCGTCGGCATGTCTGATTTCGTATCATCGCGAGTTCCTTCGTCTACAGTAATTGGCCATTACGTCCAGTGAAGATTCGCGTTCACTGTTATGCCCCCTTTGGCAGCAGCCCTTCTTGCGAGATCTTGGATCTTCTTCAACGTGCCTTTTCTTTGCCCCGGTACTTCCTTAGTAAACTCCTCGCCGGGCCGTTTCTTTGGGTGTGTATCTTTCGCTTACGTGTAACGGTCGGCGATCTCTTTCGGCTGTCGCAGCAACCAACGTCTCCACGGATTCTTTTCTAACCGCTCGCGAATCCCTTCTTCGTCCCAGTATTTGGCGACGATCGGATCAAAGTCGAACCGCTCAGGTAGCAGCCGCCACTGACGAATGTTACGACGAACAAAGGTGCGCGGGGCTCGCTTCTTCCGGCACCAGGTGTAGATCACCTCTTTATCTCCTGGCCGGTAGATCTCGATCACTCGCTTTGTGACTCTGCCAGATTTGTCTTCGTAACAAATCCAGACCGGTTGACCAGTCTTAAACGCATTCTGTTCGTCTTCAGCCGTGAACAATCCACAATCAGGGTCCGCGGTCTTAATGGGTTCAGAGGCCTCAACTGTCGGAGCCGATGTGCTTCTCGAGGCGCTAACGGTGTGAAGCGATCCATTGATGACCTTGCGGTTGCGCGAGGATCGGTGAAACGCTACCCAAATTGACCCGCCTGTCAATATAAGAATTCCCAGAATGAGAAGGTCCATAGGCTCTTCCTCGATAAAATGGGTTGTTCCATTCGATGCAAGGTACAGGGTTACTCTTACAAGGCGACCTCGTTACAGTTCAGGACTTGTGTACCGGCTTCGTGGTGCGTATGGTGCTGAAAAGACCAAACTACGCAGAGGGAGGACGAAACACAGACACAGGTAATATCGGAAGCTGTGGTATAGAACGAAACTGGATAAGCAGGTTGAGAAGGTGGGGTTTCCCCGGCTCGGGCAACGTGGATGGAGAAGAAAAGTCTTCGGAGACAGGCTCGGACTTCGTGAGCACATCAGCGGTGAGGAGACCGATCAATGTTGCTGGTACTCCAAGCATCTGTGTCACCACGCAGATGCACAGTATCATGATGAGGCGTGCGATCCCGCTTGTCCAACGAGAAGAACGGAATATACCGAGGACTTTCTGGATCATAAGAGAATCAACCATCAACAAGACGCTCAGTCATGTCTGGGAGGATCGCGCAACATCATATTACTTCAAGATTCACGGCGTCTTCAATGTCGTTCCCATAGTGATCTTGAAACATGCCGGGGGGGGCTCCTGCCAGGTGTTATTAGGGTGCTAGTGGGAGCACCAGATTGAGTGGAACAACTGGAGACACGTCTTTCGGAACCACCCGCAGTAGAGCCTTCGTCCAATCCCGCTTCTCCGCCGGTGCAACAGCCGACACTGACCGACGTGTATTTCGATTCTGATCAATCTGCGATCCGCCGTGATACACAGTCGAAACTCAACGTGACGGCCACGATTCTCAAGACACAGTCGAACCATACCATTATCCTCAAAGGACACTGTGATGAGCGGGGCACCACTGCGTACAACCTCATCCTCGGAGAACGACGCGCGCAAGCGGTTAAACGACATTTACAAAGTCTCGGTGTGGCCTCGTCTCAACTCCAGATCGTGCGTTATGGAAAAGAACGCCCCGTTTGCACTGAACACAGTGAAGCCTGCAGGCAATTGAACCGAAGAGTGCATTTCAGCAGGCCGTAATGGTGCGGGGACTTTCTTGTCGATAGGTTCGGGGAGGGCTGAGAGCGGAGAGTTGTGATGGCCGTCCTGATGCCCCTTCATACTCTTCTAGGTGTCGGGGCTGGTGAGATACTGCCACTCCACATAGCAAGGAGCTTCTGATTTCGTTTCAGGGTGTCCAGCCAAACAGTACCAGCATCACGAAGAATCCCAAAACATAGGCGGCGGCGACATGCCAGCCCTGGCTCATCCAGCTCAAGCTGTTCTTGGCTTCTGGGAAAGTATTGCTCATCGCCACACCGGCGGAGGAGCCAAACCACAGAAGGGAGCCGCCGTACCCGACCGCGTAGGCCAAGATGCCCCAGTCATAGCCCCCTTGATAGATGGCGAGCGCCGTCAGAGGGATATTGTCGAAGACGGCACTCACTAACCCAAGACCAAACGTCGATTGCCATGTCGGGGCAGGCAGTCCTTTCACGGGCATAACGCTGGCGCTCAGCACGAGCAGAACTAGAAAGAGGCTTCCTTTCAAGGCATGCCGCAATTCGTTCCAAGGTGTTGACCTGATCAGAGAGCCGAGGAAAATTCCAAGCCAGAGTCCCACCGCTGGAAAATCAAACGCGATATTGGCGCTCATGGTCCCTACAACGATGAGCCCAACAATGAAAAGTCGAGGCCCATCAATCGTCACTTTCTTTACGGCTGTGTCAATAGGGGAGTAATAGGCGTGTTGGTCCCGAGAGGCGACGATACCGGAAAAGAGGATCGCTACAATGGCGGCAACAAACGCTTTGAGAAAGGCGACGGCTGGAATCCCAGCGATCCACATCATAGTGGTCGTCGTATCCCCGATCACTGAGCCTGCCCCACCTGCATTACTGGCCGCGACAATAGCCGCGATGAAACTCAGACACACTCGATCTCTGTACATGTGTCGCGCGATGACGCCTCCAATGATCGCAGCCGCAATGTTATCGAGAAACGTGGAGATGACCCCGACAATCCCCAACAACGCGAACCCGCCTTTCCAATCCTTTGGCAAGTGCTGCGGTAGCCATTCCGGAAGCTGTGATGCCTCGAAGTGTTTTGACAAGATGGCGAAGCCGAGCAACAGGCCAAAAAGATTCACGAGAAGCCGCGACTCATGGGCCAGATGGTCAATTATGTTTAGGTCAGTTACCAGCACCTTATAGAGGAACAGGATGGCCGTGCCGATGGCTGCGACCTCGAACGTGCGGTGATGAAAGACCGCGATTCCCAGAACAAGGATTCCGAAGATGATGAACTCGATTGACATGCCCGCTGAGAGTAGCGATCTCCTGCTACTGATGCAACGGATAGCGGGGGGACCGAGTGTGTGATGGTAGAGCGGCTCTAAGCTGGATGCCTACTCCAGCTGTTTGATCGGAGGGTTCGTCAAGTAGGCACATCAAGGCGTTGACCCGCGATTGTTTTTGGTGCCCCAAGGCGACTACGACAGGCAATCCAGCCAGCAATCAGCTCGGGAACCCTATCGAGTTGACCTCATCCGCTAAGCGCAGAATCCAAGAACCGTCTCAGGGCATTCGCGAGATCTGTGCGTTTCTTGCCGTCAAATCACTCTCTAGTTGTCCGCCTCACTAATTCCTATACACTTCAAGGCGTGGCAATTCGCCATCCCCATTGGAGGAGTGCATGGAGAAGATAGACTTGACCACTGATCATTTCTTGATCCGTCATGCGACGAAAATCGCCATCGGCACCGTGACGGTCGTGATGCTTCTTACAGGCGGCGTCTTCTGGACGCAGAACGAAGCCCGGGATGAAGCCAGAGGGTGGGTCACTCACACCCATGAGGTCATTGGGCATACGGAGTTGCTGTTCGGCAAAATCAAGGATGTGGTGATTGGGCAACGTGGGTTCATCCTGACTGGTAATGAGATCTTTCTTGAACCGTACCATACCGCCTTAAAAGATGGCTCTCCTCTCGGGACAGGGGAGCGTTTCGTGCAACAACATCGCTCCATCCCTCAGGAACTGGCCTTCCTACGAACAGTGACATCTGACAATCCGGCCCAACAGAGCAATCTGGACGAACTGGACGGGTTAGTCAAAACACTCCTCGAGTATATGGCGGCCACGATACAAGAACGGAGAGCACACGCTGGCGTCACGCTGGATTTGCTGCGGGGGAAAGCCACGATGGATCAGATTCGCAGTCTCGTGCGCATTATAGAAGCGGAAGAAGCACATCTGCTGAGTCTCCGCATGGAGGTGGCGGAGGCAAATGCGCACCAGAGCAACCGGATGACGCTGATGACCATGCTTGTATTTTATGTCGTAATGGCGGTCTCCATCTGGCTCTACCAGCGCAGCCGGGAACGGGCGCGCGTGGAATTGTTGCGGTATACCCAGCAGCTGGAACGCAGTGAAGAGGAGCTGCAGCAACAGCAAGAGGAGCTCAAGACGTCGAACGAGGAAATTGAAGCCGCGAACGAAGAAATGGAGGAGAAGAATAAGGCACTGGAAGAGCAGAATGCGCAAATCCAGCAGCAATCGGAAGAGTTACTGGAAAGTCAGCGGCTGATCGAGGAAAAAGCCAAAGAGGTGGAGCGCGCCAGCAAATACAAATCGGAGTTCCTTGCCAATATGTCCCACGAGTTGCGTACGCCGCTCAATAGCTTGCTGATCTTGTCGCGGATGCTGGCTGCCAACGAGACCGGCAACCTGACGGCTGAGCAGGTGGAAGAAGCCCGCGTCATTCACCATGGTGGACTGGAACTGCTGGGGCTGATCAACGATATACTCGACCTTTCCAAGGTAGAAGCCGGAAAGTTGACGATGTCGCTTGAGGATGTGGCCTTGGAAGACATTGTCCATCGAATGCGGCAGCAATTTACGCCGATTGCGAAGGAAAAGAGCCTGACGTTTCCCCTCAAGGTAGCGGAGGGCTTGCCCAAGATTCTGCATACCGATGCGCAACGGGTGGAGCAGATCCTCAAGAATCTGCTCTCTAACGCGTTCAAATTTACAGAACAGGGCTCAGTAACACTGGAAATCAGTCGACCTGAGCAGACAAAGATTCAACGTCCGTATAACAATGTCATTGCCTTTTCCGTCATCGATACGGGCATCGGCATTGAATCATCGAAGTTCAAAGATATTTTCGAGGCGTTTCAGCAGGAGCACGGAGCGATCGACCGTCATTACGGGGGCACGGGGCTGGGCCTGACCATTGCGCGAAAATTTGCTCAGATGCTGGGCGGAGAAATTCAGGTGCGAAGCGCCAAAGGCGAAGGCAGTGTCTTCACACTCGTGTTGCCGGCAAAGTCAACACTTACTGAGACGGATGACGAACGAGCAACGTCCCCGGTCATCCCGACGGAAAATACCCGCCTAGACCTGAAGACCATGCCCAAAACTGTCGTGCCTGAGTTTATCCCCGATGACCGGACACACATCGGCGAGAAAGACAAGGTGCTGCTGGTTATCGAAGACGACCCGAATTTTGCCACGACCTTGATGAAAATCACTCGGAAACGAGGGTACAAATGCTTGGCCGCAGGAGACGGCAAAACCGGGCTGGTGCTGGCGATGGAACAACCGGTCACCGCCATTCTTCTTGACCTCACGCTGCCTGATATCGATGGGATGCGCGTGCTGGACCAGCTGAAGCACGATATGCGCACTCGCCATATCCCGGTGCATATCATCAGTGGCCGCGAGGAAATGCTCGTCCCGTTACGCAAGGGTGCGATCGGCTACCTGACTAAGCCAGTAGAGCAGGACGCGCTCGACGGTGTGTTCACCAAAATTGAAACGCTCCTGAGCTCCACCATCAAGCAGGTGCTGGTGGTGGAAGACGATCAAAAGACCCAACTTGCCATTCAGAGTCTGCTCAAGAAAAACGACCTTCACATCACACTGGCCGATACGGGCACTGCAGGTCTGGAACACCTTCAAGAGAGACCATTCGATTGCGTGATTCTCGACTTGCAGCTGCCCGATATGACGGGGATCAAATTTCTCGAAGCCTTCGAGCACGCGATGGGCGACACCGGACCTCCGGTCATTATCTATACTGCCAGGGATCTTTCGGAAGAAGAAAACCGTACCCTCAGCCGGTACACCGGCAGCATTGTCATTAAAGGGGCAAAATCACCGGAACGCCTGCTCGATGAGGTGACCTTGTTCCTACACAGTGTTGAATCAACGCTCTCGAAGGATCAGCAGGACATGATCCGCATGCACCATAATCCCGATACAGTGCTGCAGGGCAGGACGCTGCTGTTGGTGGACGATGATCTGCGTAACACCTTTGCACTGTCTAAACTGCTCAAAAAACACGGGCTCAACATCGTGATTGCCGATAACGGCGAGATGGCGCTCGACAAGCTGAAAGAAGATCAGACCATTGAGCTGATCATCATGGACATCATGATGCCGGTCATGGATGGGTATCAGGCGATGGAGGCCATCCGGACCCAACCACGGTTCAGAGCCGTGCCCATCATTGCGCTGACGGCGCGTGCGATGCCGGAGGAACAAGAGAAATGCATGGCGGCGGGGGCCAATGACTACCTCACCAAGCCTGTAGATATCGAGCGACTGTTGACCTTACTGCGGGTGTGGTTGTTCAAACAAGAAGCGGCAGCATGATGCACTGACTAAGGGGCTATCAGGAATCACTGGACCTGCGTGATCGGCACGATCGAGGGCGGGAGAATATGCCCTTGACCATTCAAGCCTTGTTTCACTAGCACGGTTCGCTTCGATACCTCCAGGGCAACGCGGTCGAAGTTTAGGCCAGTTGCAAGAGCTCTACCGAGGCAAATGTATTGCCCTCCATTCAGCTGAGTATCTTCGACCGATTAACCTCATCGCTTACGCGACAGGCATGAGGTGGGGCGAGATCATTAATCTCACGTGGAATAAGGTGGACCTGAAGAATGGCTTTATCCGGCTTAAGGGTGAGGATACGAAGAATGGAAAGGTAAGGCTCATGCTGCTAGACCTATCTCCAGGGTTAAGTGAGATCTTCCGGGAGCTCCATCGAGTTCGTTCGTTACATTCTCCTTCGGTCTTCTTGCATGGGGATAGGCCAATTATGTCGATCAAGGGGGCTTCAAAGCCGCATGTACGGCTGCAGGGATCACAAACTTCCGATTCCACGACTTCCATCATACGGCTATTACCAATCTCCGTAGGGCTGGGGTCGATACGCTCACCATCATGCAGATCAGCGGGCATAAGACGATGGTCTGCTTCACTCGATATAACAGTTTTCGCGAAGCTGATTTGATTGCGGCTGCGCAAAAATCTAACACCTATGTAACACTTGCTCATGAGAAGGCCTTGGAACAGTCCCACCAATCGACCACAAATATGGTCGCAAGTGCTTGACAATATGTTAAAGTCTCCGCTCTTGCCGGAGTGGCGGAATAGGCAGACGCAAGGGACTTAAAATCCCTCGGGCTCAAAAGGCCCGTACCGGTTCGATCCCGGTCTCCGGCACCATCTTTCAAAGACTTAGCCATGGTTTCTCCTTCCCGCTGCTCCATCCGCTTTTCGATTTTGTGCCCAAACTGTGCCTAAACTCTTCTTCGAACTCCGTCGGCGATCTCCTGCATGGAGCGCCGCGAGCTTCTTCATCCCCTCACTGAGGTCCGCCTCGGAGACAATTGCATACCGTCGATAGACGCTCTCGGTCTTATGACCGGTGATCTTCATGGCGACAGACCGCGGAACTCCTGCCCGTTCCAAGTTACGGACGGCTGTTCGTCGGAAATCATGCGGAATCCGTTCGGCAATCCCAGCAGCTTCACAAGCATTTGCCCAAGCCTTACGAAAATCGATGATGGGCTGTCCGTTTCGATGGAAGACCCACGGAACAATTGCGCCGCGTGCAAGCTCGAGCTGGGTCGTGTCCTGGCGCTGTACTTCCATTAGTTCCCGAAGCTCTGGCAATACGGCAAACGGAAGAACTCGGCCTTCCTCGTTCTTAGTCGACCCTGGTTCAAGGCGGACGATACCCTCGTTCATGTCTACTTGGCGCCAGGTCAGGTTCTGGATCTCGGTGCGGATACGCCAGCCTGTCAAATAGGCGAAGGTGACGACTGGTCGAAGATGCAGGGGGAGAGCAAGGCGGACTGCCTCAAAATCTGGGCGTTCAAAGAACCCTTGTCGTGTGTTGTTGACCGACAATATTGGAAAGGGGGGACAGATCGCCTTCCCGGCACGTTGCGCCAATCTGAAGGCTCGTCGAAGAATACTGAGATCGTTCTTGATTGTCGCCGGCGCAATCTGTTGCGAGAGCCGCTCTGCTACATACGCGTTTAATCGATCGAGGGTAATGTCTAGCGCCAGCGATAAACCGAAGAAGGTGCGCAGGGCAGCAAGGGAGGTTTTCATGCGTCCCATGGAGCGACGGCCGTTGATGGTGTAGTCCTGCGTGATGATGGTTTCGAGATCGGCAAACCTCGTCCGATCGATTTTAGGACCAAGGAGCTGGCCGGTTCCCATCTCGGCCATCCGTTTACGCAAAAGCTTAATGGCGTTCATGCGGTTCGAAGAGCGAGAAGTTTCTCGATACACCTGACCCCGAAAATGATATTTGACCCACCACATGCTTCCACGTTGGTACACCATCCCGAACCCACGTCGTTTCATAGTTGTCTCCTGGGTTGAAGGGTAAAGAGCCTGGTGACGGTGCAGCATGGTCCTTATACCCTCCGTTTTGCAAACCACCGGGTCAGGGCGGTCTCGGGAAACAACAAAGTTTTCCTCGTGGGTTGGCTATGGGGTAAGTGCTTTTTATTGCGATAGAGCCAACGGACACTGACGTGAAACCGTTGCGCGACTTCTTCAACCGTCAGGTAACATTCCTTCTCAGCTGATTGAAGAGCAATAGCCGGGGCGGTCTGACCAAGTAATCGAGCAGCCGCAGAACTCTGTGCAGCTGCGAGTTGAGCCATTACAGCCGGCAGCCGATCAGCCGGTGTCTGGGGAATCAGCTGCGTGAGCTCGATCAGAATCGCTTCTAGCGTCATCGGCAATCCTACCTGGGCTCCTTCACGGTCTCAGTAATCTTTGGCAATACTTGCTGGTCATATCGCAGCTTAGTGCACATTCTGTCGGATCGAATCCAAGCTGTCTCTCCGTCAAACAGGACAACAAGCCAGAAATCTTCTTCACGGTTCCCACAACCAATTCTGGCAAAGAATTCAGGCTGACCTGGTCCAACAATGGAACCGTCCCCCCGTTCCCAATACACAGGCTTCAGTGGGAAACCATCAGCCGTGACAGCTGGTTCAGACGTAGTGCCTCCCTCTGTCACTATCCGTACCTTCCCGGGCACCTTCTTGAGCAGCTTCTCCGCTTCCTCATCAGGCAGCTCGACAGGGCATCCAGGCCGCAGGTGGAGATCCCCACTAGCCCGACGAATATGGAGAGGATGCAGCGCCTCGATTTTCACAGGTCGATGACCTCCTCGGGTTGGGAATTATTGATCGTTGAATCGATGATCGTTGCAGAGGGGGGTATATAATACCCCCCCTGTTGCAACAACGATTTGGTGCAACGACCATCATCGATCGCTGCAACGATTGTTTTATTAGGAACATCAATTAGTTGTGAGCTTTCGGAGGCTCGCTGCAACGATTGCAACGATGGTGCATCGATTTTGGCTGCAACGATCGGTTGCAACGATTTTTTCAGGCCCCATTTCCCGCCCTGGTAAGGGCCAAATCGATCGAAGGTGCCATCCTTTTTTCCACGAGATAACTCAGACTTCACGGTGCTGAGCGGAAGGTGAAGGGCGTCCGCGATGTCTTGCGGATCACGGTGCAGTAGATCTGAGAGGAGACGGATAATACGTTGTCGAGCAGGTAGCTTTTCTTCGAAGCCTGATTCCTCCTCCTCGCTGGGGTTAAACGCGGTAATACGGACACGGTCCGGCTCGAATGAGAATTCAAAGCCTAGTGGGTCTTGCTTGCGCCCGAAGGAATTCTTGCAGCTCGCGCCCGTTTGTGAGAGCACCACACGGTCAGAACCTTCCGGCCTCGACAGTTCCCAGACATTCCGAGCCAGCTCCCGAAAAAACACCGTCCCGTAGGCGCTCTTGTCTTGCCCGTCCGCCGTCGACTTCGATACGTGCGCCAAGACGATCGACGCGCATCCGATCCGGCGCAACGCTTGCTGCAACTTGATAGCAGCTTCAGGTGAATGCAGATCCCCACCGCATGCCATAGCTGCAGAGTCGACAATCACAAGTCCGCAATGAAGCCGTGCGACTTCAGCGGCAATCTGTGGCGCTTCAAGGTGCAGTGGCTGTGTGCAGCGTTGGTAGAAAGGCCGACATGAGGCCAACTCAGGATGACCGATATGTAAAGCTTTGAGCCGGGCGCCAACGGTCTCCTTATCGAGCTCCCAATCAAGATATAAGACGTTCGTCCGTATTGCGGCGATGCCATTCTGACGCTGTCCCGCCATCGCAAGGAGGGCAATATACAGCGTGAGGTACGATTTGTATGAACCACCCGGTGCGAAGATGAGTGTCTGATGTCCACGGTAGACGATGGGATTCAGCACAAATGGTGTATGGATAGAGTCGGTGGGTTCCAATTCGATGATCGGTTCTCCGCGCCGATGCCGCTTGAGAACTGCCGCACAAGCCCGTTCGAGCAGCCGTTTCCATGGAATGTGATTGGCACTTCTGGACAAAGATCGTGCAAGCTTGTCGCGGCTTGAATCCGACTTCAGCCCAATGTCGGTGTCGCCAAGAAGTTCGAGGGAACCGACGTTTACGGTCAGCTCTGCACTGACACCACGCGCATTCTCAGAAAGCCGCTGAAAGCTCAGTACTGTCAGGTGATCCGGGAAGGAGACTTGGAAGCACCCCGCCAGATCGACGATCTCCATGGTTTCGTACGAGGCTTGTTGCAACGACTGCTGCAGAACTTGCTTCTCTCTCCATCCTTGCCACCATTTCGCAATTTTAACGAGGCGGCGATGGTCAAGCGTGATCCGTTCCAAGGAGGGCCAGTACGCTTTCCACTGGGCACCGCTCCTCACTAGCCAGTCATCCACCCCCACTTTGCCCTGGCCGGCTTCTGGCAACACGATAAAGCTGACTTTGGCGCCGCGTTGAACCAATTCCATGCCTAAGGCATAGAAGCCGCTCAGGGCCTGTCGCTTCTCGTCTCGCCACACGTCGCTATCGGGAATAAGTTCCACGACACGGTCCTGCCACACCACCTGATCCACGGAAGGAATGACCAATCGCTCCCCAGCATCGAGTTTCTGTCTCCAGTTCCACACGCCGGCGACTGCAAAAGTCGGAATTCCAGCCTGACTCAAAGCCGCCCCTTTCTTCTCACCCTCTGTGCCCCAGATGTCTCGTTGAGGATCGCGGGCAATCTCACCCCAGTCGTGCGTCGGCGGAAAGTACAAGGCAGGAGCAGAATCGAGAGGTTGATGGTATTTCTGTTTTCCCTCCGGTCTGACGATGGGCGGGAACAATTTCCAGCGTTCAACGTCATTGGGCCGACCGTCCAGGTCGAAATACGGGATCCGATAAGACGAATCCACACCGCGCAATTTGATGTCCTGAGGGCGAATGGCTGCGAACATGCACGCCTTGATCGTGTCCTCGGTCAGGCCAGATGCCTTTAAGTCGGAAAGATGTTCCGGTGCGAGGCTCATCTGATTCTCTCACCGCATCGTTCCGCATTCACCATTGCAACATCTAACGCCGGCCGAACCGAAGTCCACAGGTCCAAGAGTTGGACTTCTAATTCTGACTCGTCGGCCTCAATCTCCACCGAATCTATTCCATCCAATCCCAGTCGAATAACAAGAGTCCCTTCGTTCGCTATGAGCTGTGAATGAGTATCTAAGTCGGCTTCCGGAGACTTGATCGAAGATTTGAGTTCGGGTAGAGTGGTGCTTACCATTAGCTTGCTCCTTGGTTATGCCGCGTTCGAGTTCGCACCTCGGGCGCGGCCTTTATTTGATTGCAACAGATTGAGGCTTTCGAGTTCCGGCCTCGATAAATTCATCTAACGCACACTCCCGAAACACAAGGCGACGTCCAAGGCGAACAGACTCAATCTTTTTGTCGCGAGCCCACCGCCGCAGTGTGAGCGGTGATACGGATAATTTTGATGCGGCATCTTCCAGTCCCAAGCACCTATTGATAAGGTTCATTTTCTGGCCTCCTGCATAAATTGGATCGTCACAGCTCACTTGTGATTGCCATATATAGACCAGTGTGGTATCGTCCGCTCAAAGTGTGACAACTGTGACATCACCTAATGTCGCCACCTCTCATTTTGCAGTTCATGCAACAGTAAATGCTCCCTGGTACGTTGCTCGCTGCAGGACAATCACGTTACGCGATTATCGAATAGTACGGCGTACCTCATGGATGGAATACGAACTTGAAAAGGCACCTGGGGAAGAAACGGAGATGGTTATTTGGGCCAATGCCAAAGAGTATCGAACGGTCCAATTATTGAAGATGACCGGAAGTATCGCTGACCTTGCTTCGTTATGTTATGGCTCAGAGTCATCCTTGCTAGACTGGCTTTCCAATAACGGCTTGCTGGGCTTTCGCCCGGTTCGTACTCTCTCTCATCCAAATCTTGTGCATCTTGTTAATCGGGGGGTTCACAGAATTCACGGTCGAGAGAACTCGATCTTCCACGCTTACGAACCGCTATGCCTAATTATAGAAGGCATGCGAGTGGCCCGAGCGGCATACGCCCTATATAAGGCAACCGAGATTGATAATGTTCAGGAAAGACAGACAGTAATAAAACAAATAATTCGAGTTAACGAGGGTACGCACATTGGTGACGAATTTGAGATGGAGGTTTTTGATATTCCGATTGGTCTCCATAGACTGCCAAATAACTCTCTACAATGGACTCGACTTGCGATCGAAGGCCTAGCAGACATTACCGATAATTGTCTCGCTCATGAGTTTTCATTGTCCTGGGCAGAGGCTAGTGAAAGATCACGCCGTATAACACCAGAATGGAAGATCCGCTCCCATCTTGGAGCTCTGTTCTATAAAATGGCACATCAGATGCATCAGCGCCGTTACTGTGCATTTTGCAAGCGGCCGCTCCCACTCACATCCCGTCCGCAGACTAAAACGTGTAGTGACCGGTGCCGACAAAGCCATAGGCGTCGGCAAGGCTCAAAAATAAATGGCGGTGAAACAAACATTCTCTAGAAGGCAGGTTTGCACGCCCTTCATTGTCTCCGCGGAGAATCTCGTGCAGTGACCCGCCTGGTAAGAGTCGGGGTGGCACGGTGTTCTGTACCGAAGTCTCCCGACGGGCCTGCGGGCCTAATGAATGACAAGGCGACAGTGGAGGCTAAGGTCTCAGGTAACTGTCAAGCGACGGGTCTGTAGAGCAACTGGTTCCACCAATGAATAACCGCTAAATCATTCCTACTACGCGAATAAGCTTATGATGGACCTTTCGGGGGCGACGCTGAAGGAGGATGGAAGATAGGAGACAAAAGCGTCTATCTCATGATGGACTTTTTGTCAAAAGGCCTTTCTCTATGAGCTTATTATTGTATGTGTCGGCGTCCATGGGGCAAAGAAGTAGATCTCTAACCTCTTTCAAGGTGTCAAGACGAAGCTGAATTTTCATCCTTTTTAGGAGTTCGTCTCCATAGGTCTTGTAGTCAGAACCGCGGGACGTAAAGGCGTATGCTCCTGTCCTCTTCCCATTGAACTCGTGCATATAATACTTATGGCTTTGTTTCGATGTATCAAGGACAAATCCCTTTTTTGGTAGGCTGCTTTCGATCGTATCCCGAGGAACCTGAGACATGCTCAGGCTGCCTCAAAAGTAGCTTCGGCCAGGAGGTTAGAAAAAAGCTTCTTCAAGCGTACGGCGTCTCCAGTTACCTGCGAATCTTGTAGCGACTCGTAATATTCCCAAAAATGCACGATATGTTGTTCTAGATCTAGAACGGCCTCTTCTATACTTCTACCCGTCCCGATCACATTGAGAGCTTCGTTTCCCGCAAAGAACCAGGAACCATCTTGAGTTACATGAACGCCAATCGGTTTGGATGGGAAAAGGGTGCGGCCTGAGATCGTCAAGTGAAATAGGGGAAACTTGAAGGGTCTCAAAGTAGCCTCAGTTGCTTTCGCCGGATCTTCATAGGTCGGAGGCTCGTCTAGCGGATAGAAATGAGCGGGGAAATTACCTAGAAGTTCATGGGCGCTTGGCATTGCGTCAACCATACTCATATCTCTTCCCCCCGGATGTAATTACGATACTCGTCCGTAATCATGCTTTCAAACATCTGTTTGGTCACAGCATGGCTCTCAATCAAATATGATTCAATCTTATCAAACGCTAACTCGTTCTGCATTGCATAGTCGAAATCCAGTAGGATTGCCTCATGGCTCTTATCTTCCGCTAGCATATGCTCAATGCGCATGGTTATGATTCCATTTCCAATTGGCGAAGCGAAAGTAAAGTTTAAAGTTTTGAAATCGTCCTTAACGGGTGGCGGTAGGTTAAACTCCACTTTCAAATATTCTCGTAACGGGATGCTTCCTCCCTTGGGCACGAATGGGATGGCATTGATGTAGCGTAGGCCAGTCCTTGTTAATTTGCCGATCTTAAAATTGGCCCCAAAAAGTTCGACAATCCTCAAGACTTCGGTTTTGAATGCATCGAAGCCAGGATACTGTTTCGTACTATAGGCCAACTTGTTGATCGCAGTCATGATGGTTGCTTGACCATCTTCCTGCTTAAAGTGATACAACGCCAGAGCGGGAGCGTCTCCAGCTTGGAGCTTTGGCACGTACACATTTGGATATTTGTCGCGAACGAGACTAAAGAATTCATCGCGACGACATTCGACTGCGGGATCTCCAGGAAAACGGATCTCAAAAGCTACGTCTATGAGTGGCTGATTTGGGTACTGCTCTGCACTCATCGTTGGTAGATCAGGAGTTTGGCGCGAAGTGTGCCTAGCATGTGGCGAATTGGAGATTATACGATGGAAGCTAAACAGTCAAAAGAATTGTTGACGTACTTTACGGCCCACGGCTCTCAAGAACCGGCGTGGGTTGTAAAACGTGTGCGCCTGTTCGACTGAGTGATTCCGAAAAGGGTTCAGCGCTCTCTCGGGTTATGCCGCAGCCACACGAGCACGCTGAATAATTCTTCCCACAGCTTGTGGACTCCAGGGAGCCCCGGTCTTTGTTGGTACCCTTTGGGATATGAGCTCCGCCGCAATTCGTCGTCGACCGAAGCCGTTATTTCGAAGCCGTTCGATCATCCGTAGACCCTCTTGTTCAGCCGGATTTGGTTCGAGGGATGTCCTATCCTCCGCTAGATCATACCCGTATGGAATCTTTCCAATGCGCTTGCCTTGCTGCCGCATGTGGGAGAGGGCTCCCTTTGTCCGCTCGGAGATTTGATCCCGTTCGAATTCAGCCAGCACAGCGAGCATGCGAAAGACCATCTTGCCTGCGGCTGTGGTCGTGTCGATTCGTTCTGACAGGCTGACGAGGTCAGCGCCACTCTTGGCCAGTTGCTCACTGATGGCAATGGCGTCCTTGGTCGATCGAGCAAGACGACTGAGGCTGTAGACGATCAGAGCAGCCTTATGCTTGCACGCTTCTGAGATAGCGGATTGGAGCGCTGGCCGGTTATCGGCGCGACATCCGGATAAGCCGGCATCCACATGCATGCCGAGAAGTTTGTACCCGTTCGCCTCGCACCAGGCACGAATTCTTGCTTGTTGGGCTTCCAGGCTCACGCCGTCTGTTGCCTGACCATCTGTGCTCACTCTGGTATATCCGACGGCATTCATGGGGTTTCTCTATGGTGACGCGTGCAACAACCGCACGGTTGTTGCCCATTCACACACTTTCCCTTGGACCTCACAGATTCTTCGATGCTCTACTGACGGCACCTTGCAGCATTGGCACCCCCCTCATAACACCCTCCGCAATTCCCGCTCGACCTCAGGCAACTGCTCTCGGGTGTCCTCAACCAACTCCGACCACAGATACCGGGGATACCGCCCCACCCGATGGACCCGCACTTCTCCCCGCGCCGCCATGCGATCCAACGTGAACGGCGACACCGCTAACCGTTCAGCCGCTTGGGTTCGGCTCAGCATCCGCTCCGTAGAGTCCCCAATACGATAATTAGGTTGTGTTATCGGTTCCTTACTCATGAAACCAGGTCCTCAATGTTCTCAGACTTCATGTTCCCAGCACCGCCTGATACCAAGTGAAGATGCTTGACCTTCTTTCGTCGTGATGAAGGACTAAATGACGTGACTGTATTGTGTTTATCGAGTCCCATTGCCATCCGGAGGAGGTGCTTAACCTGACGAGATACTGGTCTCCGATCCGCCCGTTCACTGGATAGGTGCAGTGCGGCATGTAGTGCTCGATCTTCAGCAGAATCAGCGAATCGTAACTGGATCGTGCGCCGTTTTGTCATCACTTGAGATGCCATTGATCACCGTCCCTTTTTAGTCGTTTCGTTCCGCAATTCGTTATCCCCGCTGACAATTATCGCACTCTGATAGGCCATCTCGGAGATGCACTCTCGCGCCATCTTCTCAGGGCTCATACCAGCCGCGATAGCGTAGTGGCGCAGGGCCTGTCTTTCACCAAAGTTCATGCCGGGTATATACATTTCTTTCGATCCGGACCGTTGTTTCGTTTGCGTTTTCGCCATAGTCTCCACCCTCTCTTTAATTGGGATACGTTACATGCGCCTTTGCTTTGCGTTGGGGTGCACGCGCCCCTTCACGAAGCGGACTTAACCAGAGTCAGCGAGCCACTGTTATCCCGTGCGTCTGGAGGGAGAGCCTTGGAGTACTCAAACATCTCCTGGGAGAGGTGCACGAAGCTAGACACTGTGCTGCCTGACTCGAGCTCTCTCGTCACATCCTGAACAACCATTCGCACGATTGCGGAATCCACCTGCGATTGGCTCTCCGCCGCGCAGGAGAGCAGCTCCAACCTCTTCATGCACTCATCCATAATGTGAACAGCACGCTGACCTGTGTCTGCCATATCCTTCAGGCCGAACAATTTCCTGTGAGTTGCGTCACTAATTTCGCCATTTCGATCTCGATACAAGACTCGGGCATGCAGCATGACTCGTGGATCAACTTCCGTGCTGGTGGATTGCATTGCCATAGTCACCGACCTTTCTTTCTGACAGCGGTTTGAGGCAGGTTCGCATTCACTATGTTCGCTTCGATAACCTCATCCTCTACGATCGGGTAATGACCACCTCTGTATCCAAAACGGCATTCCTTAACCTGATAGGACGTAATGTCATTGCCGACTGACGATAAGGTATCTCCGACTTGGTTGAGGACGCTATCCAGAAACAGGAGACCTTTGTGCTGAGTTGCAAACGGTCCATATCGTCTATTGCGCAGACCCGTTATTTGTAGGCGTAGGAACCAGACAGGGCGTCCGCGATCATCGATGGCCTGTTGGAACCAGGACTCGGCCGGTGGGATTTCAATAAATACGATCTTCTCTCGTTTCCTCTTTGGTTTGGCGGGATTCTGTTTATCCACATCCATCAATGAACTTGCGGTTTGATTCTTCATGTCGAATCTTCCTTTCTATCTAAAGCCCTTCGATCACTCCGCTCACCCGATGATGCCGAGGTTCGCCGAGCTGGACATGATGCATCCTTTCATGCGTGCTTCTTAGGACGACCGGACTTGAATTCCCGTTCCAGCAGACTCCGAATAAAGCCACTGGCCGTGGTGCCCTCAGCACGTAGGGCATTTAGTCTTGCTTTGATCGGCCGGGGAAGCTGAATAAGAAGTCGGACCATTTTCATAACGGCACCTCCTTTGTTAGCATAATGATATGCTAGCATATCATTATATGTCAAGTGCTAGTTCCTATCAGTAAAACCGTGCTATCCTGCCGCATCATGGCCAAGAAGACAGAAACCGAAGACAAGGGCGGAGCTTGGATCTTTCGTGACATACCGCGTGACCTTATGCGGCGAGCTAAAATTGCTGCTGCCGTCGAGGACAAGACCATAAAAGCGCTGGTACTTGAGGCATTAGAGGGAAAGATTCAAGAACTGGAGAAGAAGGGACTTCTGCCAAAAAAACATTGACCAGTCACTAGCTAACTAGATATCAACCCCCCACCGAGGAGCGTCATGCGACTCGTCTCCCAGTTCTCTCCTGGTCGGCTAGATATATGCCGCCAAAAACAACACTATGACAATTGACGAACGCCTCAGCTCACTCCGAGATCTTGCACAATGGATCGATATGAATACACGCAACCTTGAAATCCCTAACGACGATCGCAAAAAGCAGATCGCGTCCGGTTGCTTCGATGTTGCGATTGAACACCAGGCTGCGATTATTCTACTTGGTCAAGCTCAGCTATACGGTTCTATGCACGCTATGATGCGCATTCTGGTTGAGGCCACTGTGCGTGGCTTATGGATATGGCATAGTGCCTCCGAAGCCGAAGTGGAGAAGTTCACAAAAGGCAAAATTGATAAGAGCTTTGCCAACATGGCCTCAGCCATAGAGCAGTCGATCGGCGCCGAACTACCAACGTTGTCTATGATGGTGAACAAGGCATGGGATGCGCTGAACGATTTCACTCATACCGGCTTTATGCAAGTGACGCGTCGACATAGGAAGGGAGCGCTCGGGGCAAATTACTCAGAAGATGACATTGAAAAATGCTTTGGTGCGGCCGCTGCCTATGGATTGATCGCTTCGGCAAGCCTAGCCTCAATGGCACAGCAGGATGCGCTTGTTCATGAGCATTTAAAAAAGATGGAATATTGGAGATAGAGCAGCGACGGCTGATGGAAACGACGCACTAGACACGCATGAAGCTCACTCCACTTGTTGCCGGCTGCCTCCTCATGCTGAGTGGAAGCGAGCTTGCCCCATGTCAGGCTTCCAGGGAAGCACAGTCCATCGCAGAAGCCACGGAAAGGAGAGGCTGCTGTTCGCATCACGGTGGAGTGTGTGGGTGCGAAAAGGGACGGGCAGTCTGTTGTGATGGTGGGTTGAGTCCGTCGTGCGGTTGTGATTAAGATCCGCAGTGAGTTGAGATGGACAAGAAAGGGCATCTACCGAAATGACCCCAGCCGTGATCTATAAAGGCTATACCATTCAGCCGGCCCCTCGGCAGCTCGTGGATACCGGCCAATGGGAATTGAACGTCTTCGTTTCCTGGTCCGTTGGCGAAGAAGAGGATAGTCGGCATTTCGTGAAGACTGGTCGGTATGCAACTGAGAACGAAGCCACGGCTCAGTGCATAGCTTATGGCAAACAGATCGTGGATGGCCAGGTTCCCGGCTCATCGGTTGGATAAATTGAGAATTCCAGTAAAGGGAACGATAGGCCATGCAAAAGATTGAAATCGCCATGCGCATCCATCATGAGGCGGGAATCTCGAAGGAAGAAGCCGCTCGGGTGCTGGATTGGATTTTTGAGCTCTTTAAGGCGACCCTTCAGGCCGGTGAACCGATCGTGATAGCTGGTTTTGGAAAGTTTACGGTCCGACATAAACGCGCTCGCCAGGGACGGAATCCTCGCACGGGCGAAGCGGTGACGATCTCGGCCCGTCGGGTGGTGACCTTTCACGCGAGCCCCCATCTCAAAGCACAAATAAATGCTTTAGCTGCGGAAGCACCAGCACCAGTGGCGGAGGCAGTACCTCTCGAGGAGTTGGAACGATAGGCAATTACGTTGACCCTGTCGAAGGGGCCGTTCACCCTCACCTCTAGCCAAGGATACACTACGATTTCGATCTGCACGGTTCAGGGAATTGAACGCCACTCTTCAGTATCGAGCATCCCCATATACCGGTTTTTTAACGACCTTCGGGAATGGTGGCACGACCGTCACCTTCATCGGCGTCGTCCCCGTGGTGGACGGAGGGGGGCTCGCCTGTCCTTGGCGCATGACAGGAAAAAATGCATATATGTGATTTGGGGAGTAGTCGTACATACGGCCTGATGAAGAATCAATCGCGGCTCCAAACAGTCCGCCCAACACTCCGTTTCCACCCATCCAAGGACTCACCACCGGAACGACAGCGATTTCATATGGCCAGTATCCTTCATGTTCAACTGTGATGACATGCGTCTCGCCTCGCGTCAGTCGCAGGATTTGGGGTGTGGACCCATAAGAGTGTCCATCGACAGAGAGCCGCAAACCGCTCGGCTGGCTTGTGACCGGCACATCCTGATACTCCTCCGTCATTATCGTCGCGCACCCCGTCAGCATCATCCCTACGATCATAAATCCTATTAGGGTATACCATTGCCTTATCATATAGTTCTCCTGTGTTCCTGCTCACGGAAGGGTGCCCTAGAATGGATCTGATTGACATTCCACTATGGTAGGGAACGGCCACACGAAGGGACTGCGCGAGGTAGTTACCGAGGTCGGGTCGCTGCCGGTTGTTTGTGATGGGCCCGACGTTGATGCATCCGTTGACTTTCAACATCGATTCTCTGAATGGGAGGGACTTGGACGACCGCGTAGTCGTGACACGCTCCGCAATTCAGACAGCGAGCATAGAGTACCTGGCCTTCATTGCTTAACACTTAGTCCTGCACGCAGAACCCATGACAACGAACACATCTCATATAGCATTCCTTTCCATGAACGAGTAGGACAAGGCCTCCGTCGTTTGATTGAAACGCCAGCTATCTGAGCGGACAATATCCAAGTTTGAAGCTATCAGATATGCGCGATAGCCGGGTTGTGACTTAGGATCAAGCGGCACGTGAATCGACCTTGCCGCCTTGACCTTCGCACAGGTTCTTAATCGATTGCAGTGCGTTTTTGAGACCTTCATGAATCGTGCGGTCCCGGTCTCCACTCTGCCGCTCATATTGTAGTGCGAGGTCGGACCTCGGCTCGAACGAAAGATGTACGGTAACCGTAGCACCAGTACCGTCTTCATTATCCTTCACTTCCAGCCACCCGCGATATTGGTTCTCGCCGTCAGACCCCCACTCCATCCGCTTACGATCTTTATAGACGTTGTACGAACCGTCTGAATCGTACTGATGGCCAGCCGCATCACCTTGGACACGTACACGGTCGCTACCTTGGCGCATAGCGCTCTTCACGGTAGGAAGATACCGCGGCAGATTGTTCACGTCCGAGACAAAGTCGAACACCTGTTGCGGCTTCGACTTGACGGTCGTTGTATGTTCATACTCACCCATAAAAGCTCCTCCTCTTTGTGGATTGATGAAGGCTACATAACTATTGAAATTCGTAGTCCTCGGAAGAGCCCCATATGCAGCGAAGCCTTTCCAAGTCTGGCATGAGATTCGAAACTCATTAACGCATCCTACATAGAGACAAACGTTCGTTGTCATCCTCAGGAGGAGAACCAGGCCTGTGCCTGAGGAAACGCATAGGACGGCCTAATGCCCCGATGCCGAGGTGTATTCCCAGCTTCAAAATCATAGAGCCTATGGGAAGATTCCATATCTATAAGGAAACCCTATGAAAGCAAGGCTACTATCGATGCTGGTGATTGGGTTAATGAGCGCTAGCGGAATCGGCGTAACCTATGCCGCAGATTCGCTGTCGGATATAGAGACAACTCCCACCATTAACGAGCGGCTGACCAAAGCGACGATCAAAGGCACGTTAATGAATATCAAGGGAGAGTACTATTCGATTAAAGATAACGACGGGAAAGAGCATATGATCCATGTCGATAAGAGCACGAAGTTGGATACGGTGCTGCTGGGCGACGTGGTCAAAGCCTATGTGACGGACCAGGGCCATACCACGACGTTGCAGCGTGATAACTGACGAAGGTCTTCACCGTGAAAGAACGAGGGTATCGCACATGAGATTTCCAGTTGTGGTGCTCATCGTGGTCCTCACGTACTGTTCGATCTTGGTCTCTCCGGTGTGGAGTCAATCCTCGTCCGCCGACATGCAGCAAGGGACGGCGGAGGGGGCTGGGATAGGAGCGGCCTCAGCCGCCGCCACGATTCTGTATTTCCCGTTTAAAGCAGCGTTTGCTCTGGGAGGTGGAATTGTGGGCGGCCTGGCTTATGTATTTTCGGGATTCAATGAAATCACGGCGAAAAGTATCTGGATTCCCAGTATCTACGGAACCTACGTCATTACGCCGGAACATCTCGCCGGAGATCGTCCGGTGCGTTTCTTGGGCGTTGCCGCGGAACATGAGGGGGTGCCCACCGCTCCGCCCATGACCAATCATGAGGAAGGGTAACGCAGGTGTGCAGACACGATCGCGTGCACACAGTAGCGAACCTTTACGAGAACTTATGACTGTGGAGCAATGTGCTCATCCTCGCTGTAAATGCCCTGCGCCAGCGGGAAAAGAATTCTGCTCTGACGAATGTGCTGCGAACAGACAGTCAAATGCATGCCCCTGTAAACATCCGGGGGGCTGCTCCAGGTAACAGGTTCATACGCTTTTGCATCGATCGTCTATGGCCGCTACGATCTTGCTAGCCATCTTGACGACCACGCGAAGAATTGCCTTATCTGATCCTCACATTTTCGTAAAACTGTGCCGGGACTAGACGATGGACAATTCGTTGTGAGTTCCAGCGCGTCAATGATTCTTTTCGTCTCTATCTCAGCAGCGATTGCGACCGCTTCGCGAGATCCAAAACTTCCGTAACAATGCCCCTTGTGAAACCTCCAACCGGTTGAGCTGAGATCAATGATGCGATACGCGCAGCTCCATGTCTCATCACTGTGTCGTGTAGGAGTGAGCTTGATTGTACGTTGCTTATAAACTGGCATGGCGTCTCGGCTCTCCTGCCGGTTTAGGTAAGTGAATCATCTCGTTGCTGCAAACTCGCGCAATCTTCCTCGGTCAGAATCTCTTCATCGGTATCCGTTTCCTCGCTCGGGACCATACGTGAGCCCTTATCAAACTTCGGCGGGAGGTCATACTCTGCGCGTAGTTCATTCAGGAATCTGGTAAATTCTTGGCTGTTCATCATGTGGCGATTCTCCCCCTGAGCGTAGTGACTTGCTAGCGAAAGGATATCGCGCTTTCCATCTAGGGCTACATTCGAAAGTAGGTGAAGCAGCCACTCTTCCGTAGACTACCGCGATCGACAGCTCGCTGGGGTGGGGAACCAAGCGAAGCGGCCGATCTCTCGGAAACTGCCATGTTCGCTCTTTCAAAAGCCGATACATATACACAAGTTGGACATGAGCCTATTTCATTGTGCGTTGTGTGACGATGTAGTCTTGGGAGTGGTCACGTCCTCGCGGCTCAACCACGGGATACAGCTGGTATCGGGGACAGGCTTTGGGCTGGATTTGGGGATGTACACCCTTTGTGGCTTCCATCCAGGTTTCATTGACGAATTGCGCTTCCGAGATTTGTGTCGCATCACTCTTAATTACCCCAAGCCGGGAGCCTCCCTCTCGCTTTGCTGAAACCACTTTAGGCTCGAGCAGCACAGGTAACTGGGTGCGTCTCCTCCCGGATCCTTAACGCCACGTCCTCTTGCTCGTAGTGTTCCAAGAAGGTGGTCAAACGCGTGCGGGTCGATTCATCTATTCCCGTGATTTCCCACCCGGCCTCGCGCCCATGCGTCCACCGCACAATGGCGGAATCGATGCAGAGGGTGTGGCAGTCCTGTCCATCATGCATGGAAATAAAGACATGGTGTTCGAGCGCGACGTGTACTGGTCGATCAACGGTCACGCGCCAGCCTGTTGGTGAAAGATCCCGAACAACTCCACTGATCAGACCGCCCTCAGAAAAGCAGTAGAATTGACAATGCACGGGAGTCCTGAGCTCTTTACGAACCGTAAACTGTTTCATAAGGTTCCTCCAAGCGGATGTCGACACATCCTGCGCATCCTCTCCTCTCACTCTAGTGCAGTGGTGTCGATCCGTCATGTCACCAAAGGAGGGGGCAAGCAAGCGGCATAGGTAGGGTGCGGCGATCTCAAGAGTTCTTGAATGAGAACCATAAAGCCGCACCGAGGTAGGTAAGGGCGACCGCAATCAATAACAGGTCCGACTCCTGCCACATATGCGCGGACACGAGCTCAGACGAAACCATGGGGCTCCCCTTCCGTTGCTATCGCGACTGCAGTGCTGGGTCGATTGCTCGGACTTCTTTTAGCATCAATACAGGTTCGCTTTAGGACATTACTCCATCGTTTCCATGCTCTTTTTGTGATGATAAGAGCCAGCACCAGGGGAAAGCCTACCAGCATCGTCACCATTGCTAGAAAAAAGACACTTGTCCGTTTCATCGCACACCTCTAGAACCTATGTTAGGTGGACTTGAAGTCGTTTCGTTG
>CAZPNQ010000034.1:26104-36280 GCA_964587955.1 uncultured Nitrospira sp. | reverse complement strand
GTGGGGAAATAGCCGAACGCGCCGAATGACCAGTGCACATCCTGCAGCACGCCTTCTGCGTCGGACGTCGGAACAATCTCCAAATAGTCCTTCATCTTCTGATTCCAGATCGCCGGCAAGTCGTCGGGCTGGATTTTGTTTTCCACGAGCGCTTGCTCGATCTCGAACCGCAACATGATATGGAGATTGTAGGTCAGCTCGTCGGCTTCCACGCGGATCAACGACGGTTGGACACGATTGATTGCGGCATAGAACTGATCGATATTTACGCCGCTCAACTGATGCTGAAAGGTTCGCTGCAGAATCGGATAGAAGAAGCGCCAGAAGGCGCGTGAACGCCCCACGCAATTCTCCCAAAGGCGGGACTGGCTTTCATGGATGCCCAGGGAAACCGAATCGCCTAACGGCGTGCCGAAATACCGTGGATCCAGCCCCTGGTCATACAATCCATGACCTCCTTCGTGGATACAACTGAAGAGGCAGGACTGTAATTCATGTTCGTGTACGCGAGTGGTCACGCGCACGTCGGTCGGATGAAACGACGTGGTGAAGGGATGGGCTGAGAGATCCAGGCGACCGCGCTCGAAGTCATACCCCATCGCGATCAAGACCAATCGGCCAAACTCCAGCTGTCGAGTCTGGTCATAGGAATGGTGTAAAGGACCGTCATCGATGTGAACGCGGCTCTGAGTGATTCGTTTCAGCAACGGCACCAGGCGCGCCTTGAGCGCGGCAAACACCGGCCGGAGACCGGCTATGGTCGCACCCGGTTCATAGACGTCCAAGAGGGCGTTGTAGGGCGAATCCTGATAGCCGAGATACTCGGCTTCTTCCCGCTTCAGCTGCAGCACCGTCCGGAGGTTCGGCAAGAACATGGCGAATTTATTTTGTTCTTTTGCCTCGACCCACACTTGCTGGGCGAGCGAGCATTCGCGGCTCAGCTTCACGACGAAATCCGACGGCAGTTTCTTCGCACGGGTGAAATCCCGCCATACTTCGCGCAAGAGCGAGCGTGACGGCTCATCCCACGTCTCACCGGATTGATCGGCTGCCTGGCCAGTGGCAGGGTCGACCCAATGAGTTAAGAGACGTTGAATATCCTGCGAGACCAACTGCTGATGGGCCAGGCCCTGAAGCACGGCGATCTGCTCGGCTCTCGCTTCCCCTCCACCGGCGGGCATATAGGTTTCCTGATCCCACGATAAGACTGAAGCGGCACTGTTGATGCGTTGAATTTCCAGCAGCTTGGCGGTGAGGGATTCTAACGTCGCCAGGGTTTTCAATCAGACCTCCTTCTCGTTCTTGCTATGCTAAGATCGCGGTGACGAACACCGTAGGGCTCGCAGTGTACGCAGAGCGGTGCTCTTTTTCAAACCATGAAGGGAAATTGCATGAACCGGTTGGTCCCCCCCGACATCGAAGCGTACGCCGAAACCCATTCCATGCCTGAGTCGCCGGTCTGTCGCGCGCTGCGCGAAGAGACCCATCGGACCATGGAATACTCTCAAATGCTGGTTGGTCCATTGGAAGGGGCATTCCTAAAAATGATGACGCAGCTGGTCGGGGCGAAACGGGTACTCGAAATCGGGACGTTTACCGGCTACAGTGCGCTCTGCTTCGCCGAAGCCCTACCAGAAGACGGAACCGTCATGACCTGCGAGATCGATGAGAAAGCGGCGGCGGTGGCCAGGCGCTATGTGGCGCAAGCGCCATGTGGAAGAAAGATCGACATCCGAATGGGACCAGCCCTGGAAACCATGAGAACATTGCATGACGCGTTCGACCTGATTTTCATCGATGCAGACAAATCCAATTACCTCAATTATTACCGGCGGTCGCTCGATCTGCTTGCTCACCAGGGAGTGATTTTGATCGACAACGTGCTGTGGAGCGGCGAAGTCTTGAAGCAGCCACCGCCTGACGAGTCCACTGCCGCCATTCAAGAGCTGAACCGTACCGTCTCAGCCGATCCTCGCGTGTCCGCCGTATTGGTCACGATCCGCGATGGAATTCTGGTGGTGAGGAAAGCAGGGTAGAACACGTACCGCGCAGTTTCGTTACCTCTCCTGCTTATGGTATCTGTACCGGTACACACCGTCTCGGTATCTTGTTCGAGACCTCGTTATGGGCGACACCACTTCATCGCCGCTTCCCTATTCCACCCAGCATAGATCCTTTCTTGTCGTTCATCGGCCGGTGCAAATTTCAGATATGAGGAACGGAGAGCTGCTTGGATGGGCACTGGTATTGCCCCAACGAAAGGAATAAAAGAAAGACCCTGTGCACGTTGATAGAAACCGTGAGAGCGTTGTGATTCTCTCGTCGTGAACGATCTGGTGGAGGAGCCTATGAATAAGACGACTGACCAAGCGCCGATTCGGGCCGAGATGGATAAGCTCATCGCATCGCTGGATTTGCCGGAGCTGAACAAGGAGTTCATGCGGGCGCGATGGTTGGAGCAAATCATATGGATGGAGGAGAAGGCACTGGATGCTCTGTGGTGGTATCGCGTGCTGCGCTTGGCGACGATCATCGGTGGCGTCATCGTGCCGGCGCTGGTCAGTTGGACCGTTGGAGACGGCGATGACTTGATCAAAACGCTCACGTTCATCGTCAGTCTCGTGGTGGCGTTGAGCGCCGCGGTCGAAGAGTTCTTTCGCTATGGAGAGCGGTGGCGTCATTACCGGAGCACCGTCGAGTCACTCAAAAGCGAAGGGTGGCAGTTTCTTCAGCTGAGCGGACCCTACATCGATATGACGCATAGCAAAGCCTATCCGGCTTTTGCGACACGAGTCGAGGAACTCAGCCGTGAGGAGGTCGATCGCTATATGACGCACGTCGCGAAAGATAAAAAGGAAGAGGACCGGATACCCTCCTCCACATGAACGACCCAAGCGGCCAGCAGAGGAGCCTCATATGAAGCCCCATGCTTTTGTCGCGATGCCGTTCGGCGTGAAGCAGGATAGTCAGGGTAATGAGATTGATTTCAATCGCGTCTATGCGACGCTGATCCGGCCGGCGCTCGAGGCAGCAGGGTTGGAAGTGTTCCGAGCGGACGAGGAAGAGCGGGCGGGAGACATCCGAACAGACATGTTTCAAGAGTTGCTCGTGGCGGACTTGGTCGTGGCCGATCTCACACTCGACAATCCCAACGTCTGGTACGAACTCGGCGTGCGCCATGCACTCCGCGCCCGAGGAGTCGTCCTGATCAGCGGTGGACGCGTACCGACGGCCTTCGATCTCTATACCGATCGCAAGCTGAGGTATTCCGTCAAGGATGGAGGACCAGATCCAATAACGATTGAACAAGACAAAGCCAAACTGAGCGCGATGGTGAAGGCGACGATGGAGTCCTGGCATGGCCGCAAGGTGAGCCCTGTCTATAACCTTCTCCAGAATCTGCAAGAGCCGGATTGGAAATCACTTCGCATGGGAGACGTACGGGAATTTTGGGAGCGGCATGATGCCTGGGACACTCGGATCACCTTAGCCAGAAAGTCCGGCCAGATCGGTGATGTCCTGGTGCTCGCCGATGAGGCGCCGATCGCCGCCTTTCGAGCCGAAGCGTGGCTCACCGCCGGTGAAGCGCTGCGCAAGGGCGTACGATTCACATTCGGGCTGGAGCAGCTCGAACGAGGCCTTGCCATTGAGCCGCACAACTTGAGGGGGTTGCGAGAGAAGGGGATCTGTCTCCAGCGGCTGGCACGAGAGGGCAAGCCTGGACATTCACTGGACCGTGCACGAGAACATTATCGAAAAGTGCTGGAAACGTTTCCGAACGATCCCGAGACCTGGGCCTTGCTCGGCCGGGTTGATAAGGATGCCTGGATCTCCGCTTGGCACCAGGCCGACAAAACACCAGAGCAGATGCGAGAGGAAGCGGCCTACGAAGATGCGTTGCTGCGGGCGACGATCGAAGGCTATGCCGGTGCCTACCGTCGTAATCCTGCTCATTATTACTCCGGCATCAACGCTCTCACCCTCATGCATCTCTGCCGGCATCTCACCAATGATCCACGATATGACAAGGAGATGGCGATGATGGCCGGGGCCGTGCGATTTGCGGCGGAGATGGAAATTGATCCTAACCAAGCGTTCTGGGCCAAGGCGACGCTCGGCGATCTCGAAGTTCTGGTCGGGACACCGGACAGTACCAAAGATGCCTTTAAGAAAGCCCTCACCAAGAACGACAAGGATTGGTTTGCGCTGAACTCCAGTCGTGCTCAGCTTCAGTTGCTCCAGGATCTGGGGTTCCGACCGGACAACGTGAAGGCCGGTCTTGCAATCTTTGACCGGGCATTACAGAAACTCATAAAGCCGGAAGACAAGTGGCAGCCACGACAGGTATTCCTCTTCAGCGGCCATATGATTGATTCGCCGAAGAGACCGATTCCGCGATTTCCCGCAGCGAAGGAACCGGTCGCTGCGCAGAGAATTGCCGAAGTTTTACAGAAATTAGGAGCAGGCCCGGATGACCTGGCGTTGACTCAAGGCGCCTGTGGCGGCGATTTGCTCTTTACCGAAGCGTGTCAACGGCATGGAGTGAAAATGCAATGGCTGCAACCGTTCGACGAACCGACCTTTATCCAGAAGTCGGTGGTCTGTCACGGTGAAACGTGGCGTGATCGGTATCTGACAGCGAAAGCCAAGGTCACGTCTATTCGTTCAGCTCCTGAGAGTCTCGGCCCCCCTCCGAAAGGAGTCGATCCGTACGAACGCTGCAATCTCTGGCTCCTCTATACCGCCTTGTCCTATGGCATCAGCAAAGTTCAATTCGTCTGCCTCTGGGATGGCAGCGGAGGGGATGGTCGCGGCGGCACCGCGCACATGTATCAGGAAGTGAATCGCCGAACGGGGCAGGTGACATGGATCGATAGCCGGACTTTGTAGCTACTCGGGCCAAGTCTGCCTTTCCCGATCAGTTCGCCATGCGTACGGTTTCTGGCTTGCTCATTCGGAGTACAAGGCTCGCTAGGTTCTCGCCAGTACGTTCGACTACATGGAGGGCTCCTTATGCCGTCGCGCCGCCGTCTCGCCAAGCCACGACATACCAACCCTCAGTCCTCACCGTCTCTTTATCCAGGACACTACCTGACTGTCGGATCCACCGATCGGACGGCTATTTATGCAGTTCAGCAGAAACTCAACAGGGTAGGGTGTGGTCCAATTGCCGAGAACGGTGTCTATGATTCCCACACGCGAGCGGCGGTGCGGCTGTTTCAAGCACGCTCGGTGGATGGCCAGGGGCAATCGCTCAAGGTCGACGGAGTAGTCGGGCCGCTCACGTGGTCAGTACTCTTCGGTTCGCATAGCCTTCCTCACAGTATCGGCGAGGCTACTTCACCCCTCGTCAAGAATACACTCATCGTCGCCGCGACGCAGGTCGGAGTCATGGAAGAGCCGCCGGGATCGAATCGAGGGCCGCAGGTCGATGAGTATCTCCGAGCGGTCGGCGTGAGTCCCGGGTACGCTTGGTGCGCTGCCTTTGTGTATTGGACGTTCCAGCAGGCCGCCACGAGATTACAAACCACCAATCCTACTATCCGGACAGCGGGCGTCTTGGATCACTGGAACAGAGCCGGCCGTGCAGGTATCGCACGATTGTTGCCTGATGAGGTGGAAGAAGACTTTTCACTCCTAAGATCCGGCCTGATTTTCGTGATCAACACGGGACAGGGAAAAGGCCACATGGGAATTGTGGAGGACTTTCGTGATGACCGATTGATCACGATTGAAGGGAATACGAATCTACCTGGCGATCGGGAAGGCGTGGGAGTGTTTCGCCGTACCAGCCGGAAGCTGTCCGATATCAACAAAGGGTTCATCAGCTACGACTCTCAGACAGAGAGCGTGTGAGTGCATTGCTGGAATGACCTACTGGTTCGGCTCATGGCCCTGCCAGTCGATTTGAGAGACTCTAGGTAGAGTATCTCTACCAATACAGTTGAATCCGATTCGATACAGGACGGTGACAAACGCATTCATTATTCAAATTGCATAACGCCGACAAAGACGCTTCATTCACCGTGCATTCCGATCGTCATGAGAAACGAGAGGGAATATGTCGACAGGCATTGTCATTGCTTAGCAACAAAAGACTGACGTGACAATCTCACTACTTCCCCTCCTCGAGCCGCACAATTGGATGGCAAAGGTGCGGCCATGGCGTGATCGTCAACCACAACATAGAAAGGAGAATTATGGCCAAGCGAGCGGTGCTCATCGGGATCAACAAGTATCAGGTACCTGGGGCTGATCTCCAAGGATGCGTCAATGACGTGAAGAATCTGAGCGGAGTGCTGACGACCTATTACGGCTTTACCGACAAGGACATCACAACTCTCACGGATGCCCAGGCGACGAAGAAAGCGATGGAACAGGCCGTTAAAAAGCTGATTACGAAAGGGAAAAAGGGCGATGTGCTGCTTCTTCACTATTCGGGACATGGGTCGAATGTGCCGGATGACAATGGTGACGAAGCCGATAAGCGCGATGAAGTCTTATGCCCCACGGATCTGGATTGGAACCATCCGTTCAGCGATGATTGGCTTCGAAAGACCTTGAATAAGCTTCGCAAGGGCGTGAGTCTGACCGTCATTATGGACTGCTGCCATTCCGGTACTATCACCCGTGCCATTATCCCTCCGGATGCTCCCAGAAAAGAACGGTTCCTCCCTTGCCCGTTGGATTTCATGGCCACCGAGTCTGGTCGAAAACTGCGAGGAACGATTCGCGGACAACTGAAGAAGACGCCTCGCGGGCGCAAGAGAAAGAGCGATGTCGTCCATGCCGATATTAAAGAGCTGCTGATCACCGGCTGTCGCGATACACAAACGTCGGCCGATGCGCATATCGGCGGATCCTATAATGGCGCGCTGACCTATTATCTGATGGAGTCGATCAAAGAGGCTGAGGGGAAGCTGACCTATCGCGAATTGCATCAACGAACCACCGCAAAACTGAAGCAGGAGGATTTCGATCAAATTCCGCAGTTGGAAGGCCGGCGCACGTCGTTCGATCGCCTCTTTCTGAGCTAGAGAAACAAAGCCACGGCGGCCACCAAGCCGCCGTGGTCTTCAAACACTCCCTGAACGATCATTACAATCGACAAGCTGCGGACGCGTTGATGATGGTCATGCGCAACACCACGACCGATTCCCGTTGGCCCATCGCCCCGCAAGAAGAAGATGGAATCACTTCGTCGATGCTTGCGCGACATCCAGGACTTGAACGTCGAAGTAGAGGGTTTTGCCGGCCAGCGGATGGTTGAAATCGAGCACGACTGTCTCGTTCTTCACTTCGGAAATCCGCGGAAAAACTGTTCGGCCATCGGCGGTTTTGCCTTCCAACTGGGTCCCGACCTTTCGAGAATCAGAAGGGACCATATTTTTATCCACTTCTTGAAAGGCTTTCGGATTAATGACGCCATATCCATCGGCCGGGGTGACCGTGAATTTCTTTTTCTCTCCAACCGCCATCCCATCGAGCGCCTTTTCGACGCCCGGAATGATTTGATGATTGCCCTGAGTTAGTTTTAAGGGTTCCCCGCCGACGTTCGTATCCACAACAGATTGATCGTCCAGTTTCAGCGTATATTCCAACGTGATCTGTTTACCGCTCGAGACCGTCATAGGTGATACTCCTTTCTTCTGATCTCCGGCTGATGCCAGACCTGCCGAAAACAATAGAATTGTGCACCAGCCACACAGTGTTGGAAATATGTAAAAGCGTCTCATCGGCACCTCCTGTGAGAAGTGGGATTGTCTGTATGGACTGGAAAGGATCGCGGAACGGATGCGCGAAGAAATGATCGGTTCCAGACTCTTATCGATGGATGAGATTAAGCTACCGCCTGATCCTGCGTAATGCTACTCGTGAATTCCCCAGCGTTCGACTTTGATACAGCATGGAAGAGACAAGGCGGATAATGTCAGTGCGGACCGATCACGAAAGTATGCGCTCAATGCTTCATCATGGTTGAAGAGGCTATCCGGGGTATGTGGCTTCTGCATTTCATTTTCCTTCGTAGGCTTGCCGGATTGTTCCAAGGTCAGGCTTGGTCATGTGAAGGGTGGCTCCCATCACCCGCTCAGACCTTTCAGGATTCTTATCCCTCAACATCTCATCCCACTCAGGTGAGACAATCTGCCAAGACAGTCCGTATGTATCCTTCAACCACCCGCAGGGACCCGGTTCTCCGCCTTCCGACAACTTCTCCCACATCTCATCGATTTCATTTTGTGTCGTGCACTTCACCATCAACGAGACCGCTTCGGTAAATGTAAAGAGTGGGCCGCCATTTAAGGCTACGAATTCGTGGCCCTCGATCTCGAACGTGACGGTCATGACTGACCCCTTCGGTCTTCCTGAGACCTGCGCGCCAGCGTCACCGTAGCGCGTGACACATGCCACCTTCGAATTTTTGAAGATCGACACATAGAAGGCCGCCGCTTCTTCAGCTTGGTGATCGAACCAGGGACATGGGGTGATTCGTTGTATGGTAGGCATTATTTCCTCTCTTCCATATATTGCGCGCGAATGCCAAAAGGACGTTGCTTGATGAGTACGTACAGACGCCGCGAACTGTGCTGATCGCCACCGTAGTGTAAATTATCAGGGAACGTTCGGTCACGAGCACGATCAATGGGCAATATCAGCCTGACGAGACGCATTCTTAAGAGTGTTATGCAGCGTGGTTGTCTCGTGGCCGATCAGCTTGCGTCCAGACAGCATACGCAAGCCGACATAGAACACCGGCGTGAGAAACAAGCCGAACAACGTCACGCCGATCATGCCGGCGAACACGGTAATCCCGGTAGCCGAGCGTACCTCGGCGCCGGCGCCTTCTGAGAGCACGAGCGGAATCGTACCGGCGACGAAGGCCACCGACGTCATGACGATCGGGCGCAGGCGTAAGCGGCAGGATTCGAGCGCCGCGTCGACGATGGCCTTGCCCTGCAGTTCCAACTCGCGCGCGAACTCGACGATCAGGATCGCATTCTTGCAAGCCAAGCCAATCAATACGACCAGGCCGACCTGCACGAAGGTGTTGTTGTCACCGCCAGTGAGCTTGACACCCGCCAGTGCACAGAGCATGCAGATCGGCACGATCAGGATCACCGCCAGCGGCAGGGTCCAAGATTCGTACAGCGCGGCGAGCACGAGGAAAGCCAACAGGATCGCTACCGGGAACACGAGCAGCGCGGCCTTACCCTGCGAAGCTTCCTGAAAGCTGAGGTCGGTCCATTCGATCGTCATGCCGTTGGGCAGCACTTTTTCCGCCATGGCGCGAATGTTGTCCATCGCTTGTGTCGAGGAGAATTTGGTCGGATCGGCTTCTCCCATGAAGTCGGCGGCGGGATAACCGTTATAGCGCAGGACCGGGTCCGGCCCATAGGTTTGGCTCAATTTCACCATGGATCCGATCGGCACCATCTCGCCGCGGGCATTGCGCGTCTTGAGGTTGGCGATATCCTCGACCTTGCCGCGGAAGTCCCCGTCGGCTTGCGCGTATACGCGCCAGGTGCGGCCGAACAGGTTGAAGTCGTTGATATAGGCGGAACCGAGGTATACCTGTAATGTGTTGAAGAGATCGGTCAGCGCGATGCCCTGCGCCTTGGTTTTGACCCGGTCTACCTCGGCGTCGAGTTGTGGAACATTGGCCTGATAGCCGGAAATCGGAAATCCCATACCCGGCGTCTGCATCACAGCGCCTTGCAGCGCACCGACGGCGCCCTGCAGGGCGCCGAAGCCGAGACCGGCGCGATCTTCGACGAACAGCGAATAGCCCGCCCCGTTGCCGAGCCCAAGAATCGGTGGCGGCATGAGGACGAAGGTCATGCCTTCTTTGATTCCGGAAATCTTCTGATTCATCTCTTCGCTGATTTCCTTCGCGCTGCGATGGCGCTCAGTGAACGGCTTCAGAATGAGAAAGGCGATGCCGTAGTTCGGTGTGTTCGTGAATTGCAGCGGATTCAGTCCCGTCATCGCAACGACGTGGCCGATGCCATCGACGCTCTTGCTGATTTCGACCACCTGGTGAAGCACCGCCTCAGTACGTTCGAGCGAGGCACCTTCCGGCAATTTCACGCCGGCCATCAAGAACAGCTTGTCCTGAGTCGGGATAAAGCCGCGCGGCACCGTTTGGAAAATAAAGCCGGTTCCGAGGAGCAGGAG
>CAZPNQ010000034.1:0-26094 GCA_964587955.1 uncultured Nitrospira sp. | reverse complement strand
TACACGGTAAACACCATGCCGCGATGTCGCAAGGTGCGTGAGACGGTGCCCTGATAGGTGTCGGAACTTGCCTTGAACAGGCGGTTGAACAATCGGAACACACCACCGAACAGACGTTCGATCCAACGTGAAAGAGCATCCTTCGGCGTACCATGGCTCTTGAGCAGTTTGGCCGCCAGCGCCGGCGAGAGGGTCAGTGAATTGATCGCCGAGATCACCGTCGAGATGGCGATCGTCACCGCAAACTGCTTGTAAAACTGACCGGTGACGCCGGTCAGAAACGCCATCGGCACGAATACGGCGCACAGCACGAGCGCGATCGCGACGATGGGACCCGAGACCTCTTTCATCGCCTGATGCGCAGCCTCGAGCGGGGTGCGTCCCTCTTCGATATTGCGTTCGACGTTCTCGACGACCACGATGGCGTCATCCACGACGATGCCGATTGCGAGGACGAGACCGAAGAGCGTCAGGGTATTGATCGAAAAGCCGAGCAAATACAGCACCGCAAAGGTTCCGATCACCGACACCGGCACGGCGATCAGCGGAATGATCGATGCGCGCCAGGTCTGCAGGAACAGGATCACGACGAGCACGACCAGCAAGATTGCTTCCAACAGCGTATGTATGACGGCATTGATCGAATCGCGCACGAAGACAGTGGTGTCATAGTCCGAGCGATAGGCAAGACCGGGCGGGAAGCGCGTCTTCAATTCGTCCATCTTCGCAATCACGGCATCGCGTACGGTAAGGGTGTTCGCGCCTGGAGCTTGGAAAATGCCGATCGGCGGGGCGTCCTGATTGTCCAGTTGCCCGCGTAACGTATAATCGCTGGCGCCGAGTTCTATGCGTGCCACATCGGCGAGACGCACGATCTCCCCATTGGGGCCTGTCTTCAGCACGACGTTTCCAAACTCCTCGGCCGTGCGCAGCCGGCCTTGGGCGTTGATCGAGATCAGAAAATCGCTGCCCTTGGCGATCGGCTCCGCTCCGAGCTGACCGGCCGAGACTTGGATGTTTTGTTCCTGCACGGCGCGCACGATGTCGCCGGCGGTCATCCCGCGCGAAGCTATTTTGTCCGGGTTGAGCCAGATGCGCATCGCATAGTCGCCGCTGCCGAAAATCTCAACCTGACCGACGCCGGGGATCCGTGCCAATTCATCCTTGATCTTGATGTTGGCGTAGTTGCGCAGGTAGAGCGCGTCATATTTCCCATCAGGCGAGAGCAGTTGAATCAGCATGAGAAAGGTCGGCGACTGCTTCTGCGTGGTCACGCCCAGGCTGGCTACCTCCGACGGCAGACGCGACAACGCTTGACTGACGCGGTTCTGCACCTGCACTTGAGCGGCGTCGGGATCGGTGCCGGGACGGAACGTGATCGTCATCTGCAACACGCCGTCGGAGCCCGCTACCGACTTCATGTACATCATGTTCTCGACACCGTTGATCCGTTCCTCCAACGGCGTCGACACGGTTTCGGCGATGACCTTGGGGTTGGCGCCAGGATAGGTCGCACGCACGATGACGGCGGGCGGGACCACGTCAGGGTATTCGCTGATCGGCAGCATTGGGATCGCGATCAGACCGGCGGCAAAGATGACGATCGACAACACTGCTGCAAAAATCGGGCGATCGATGAAGAATTTTGAAAAGTCCACGGCCGTGTCTCCTTATTTCTCGGCCGAGGCTGCGGGCGTCAGTGGTGCGGGAGACGCGCCCATTGGGACCTCGCCCGGTAAGACCGGCATGCCGGGATAGAAGATCTTCTGCAGGCCGACCACGACGACCTTGTCGTCCGGTGCAAGGCCGGACTGGATTATGCGCAATCCCTCGGTCATGCGGCCGAGCACGATGTCCTTGCGTTGAGCCTTGCCCTCTTTGTCCACCACATAGACGTATTTCCGGTTCTGGTCGGTCAGCACGGCCTTATCGTCGATCAATAGGGCATCGGTTTTGCGGTCGCTGATGAACCGCACGCGCGCGAATAAACCAGGCGTGAAAATACGGTCGCGATTGGGGAGCACGGCGCGTGCACGCACCGTACCGATAGTTGGATTGACCTGATTATCGAGGAAATCGACCGTGCCCTTGTGGGGATACCCGTCTTCGTTGGCGAGGCCGACGTAGACGGCGTTATCCTTCGCTGTGCGCTCGCGCTTGCGTTCCTGTTCCTTGTAGCGCAAATAACTGTTCTCATCGGCATCGAAATAGACGTACATAGGATCTTGCGAGACCACCGTGGTCAGCAACGTTTCGTCGGCTGTGGCCAAATTGCCTACCGTCGCCAGCGCCCGGCTGGCACGACCTGAGACCGGTGCACGAACCTCAGTAAATGACAGGTTCAATTTGGCAGTGGATACTGCAGCCTCGGCGGCATGCACATCGGCCGTGCTCTGGGCATGCGCGGCGCGGCGCAAGTCAAGCTCCTCGTGCGAGATCGCGCCATCATCGATCAAGGATTGGGCACGCGTGTTGCGTAGCGTCTCGAGCTGTTCCGCCACGCGGGCGCGGGCCAGTTGCGCCTGGGCGTTCTCCAGCGTCGCCCGATAGGGGCGTGGGTCGATTTGAAACATCAAATCGCCTCGCTTCACGTCTTGGCCCTCTTTATAGGCGACCAGCTGCACGTAACCGCTGACGCGGGGACGTAACTCGACCGTATCGATCGCGCTCACGCGGCCGGTATACTCGTCCCATTGCTGCACGGACCTTGAGACGACCTGCGCGACACTGACTTCGGGCGGTGGCGGTTGGCCACCGCTGCTGGCTTGTTGATCGGTACAGCCAGTCAAGACCAGCAACAATGCCAAGAACCATGGTTTACCGTGGAGATTGTTCATTGCGCACCCTATGGTTGGAGAAGCGGATCTCATGTCGCTCTATAGACTCGAATCCGGAGAAAACATTTTCGAAGGTCACTCTTCTTGAATGGGTAGTATCCGGCATTCCATTAAAATTAGTCAATATATGAATTATTATTTTATGAATAATTTACAATTGAATATTATCTGGAGTTGAAGTACGGTGATGCCACGATGCGCCGCCGCCATAAAGTCCTGAAAATCCGGCCATTGAAGGCAAGGAAGAAGCCCACCGTCTCTCCCTGCCTCTCGAAATTGCCGCGGCACCGGCTGGTCGAGCTGTTGTGGAGTTTTGCGCCGGCCTATCAGCGGTGGTCCGAATCTTTATTAGTGGAAAAGGGATTGTCTCCTCAACGGCTTCGCATTCTCGGTTCAATTCATGAACGCGGTCCACGGATCATGAGCGAGCTCAAAGAAGAACTCGGTGTGACGGCGACCAATGTAACGGCGCTCGTGGACTCTCTTGAAAAAGACGGATTGGTCATACGAAAACGGCATCCGACAGATCGCCGCGCAACCGTGATTGAACTCTCGAACAAAGTCATGACCGAACTATCCCCTCGCTGCACGGAATACAAAGAACAGGTCGCCGAACTGTTTTCTGACCTTAGTGAGAGCGAGTGCAAAGCCTTCGTCAGAATGCTTGAAAAGCTCTGGAGCCGATTGCAAGGATAAAGCAAGCAAGTTAAGCCAATCGGTGTCTTTTAGTCGTCAGGCCGCCTAGCCAAAGGAACCATCGGTATTTCTGCGTCTGGTTCAAGATGATGTGACCTTCGCAAGGAAGTAGTATAGGTAGTCGCTCTGACTGTTAAAAATCGACATCCCGCTACGCTTGCTGCGAATCTGCACAGGTCATGGACTTTTAGTACGATGACCTTCAAAAGAAGGTCGCTGGAGGGCCAAGAGCTTTTACCAGTGTGATCACTCGTCCGCCGAATGAGACAATAGTGTGAAAAGGCCGAAATCGACGTGATCGGAACAACATGAACACCGGTAAAACGATATGGCTTGTCAGCCTGGTCCTCCTCGTCGGATTTGCGCCGTCAGCCGCAAGTTCTCTCGAACCGTCCAATATGGTTGACCCGTTACCACCCCAACCTATTCCACCTCGGCCACCGGTTCCTTCACCCGAGCCCATACCCCCATCTCCGGTCCCCGCTCCGGTTCCTGAGCCGTTACCGCCTTCTCCAGTTCCGCCTCCCAAAGCCGAGCCCATTCCTCCTGGCCAGCCCACCGTCCCGAGGTCGCCGTTGATTCCAAAATAGGATGGTCAAGATATGAGACTTCTTTTGGCTGTGGACGAATCCGAAAACGCCCTGCGGGCCGTGCGATATGTGGGATCGCTTCTGCATCATACGCCGGATGTGATGGTCACACTTTTTCATGTACTCAAGCCGATGCCACGTGCGTTGTTGGAGCATGGCGGATCTGAAAATCCCGACACGGAAGAAGCGCTTAGCGCACGCTTGAGGGAAGAACAAAAGGCGTGGATGAAGCAAGAGAGGGAGGCCGAATGCCCTATTCTCGAACGTGCGTGTGAGGCGTTGGTACGTGTCGGCTTCGACAAAAGCCGGGTCACCCTGAAGTTTGGACATGAGGGAGACATTGCAAAAATGATTCTTGAAGAAGCTCAAACCGGACGTTACGAAACAATCGTGGTGGGACGCACCGGTACGTCGGGAATCACTCGAATCTTCGGTGGCGGCCTCACAGATCATCTGCTGCGCCATGCGAGGGGTTTGGCACTCTGGATCATTGAGTAATCGGAACATCTTAGAGCGTGCGTATGTACTTCGTGCCGGTGCCGCCAGAACCCGTTCATTGCGCTGGGAAGCGACTGTCGGTCGATTAGCCGCAGGCTTCCCGTGCCGCTTCTTTCAGTTCCTCCGGGTTTACGTCGCGAATATGCGTGGCAACCGACCACTGGTGACCGAAGGGGTCTTCAAGCAAGCCATAACGATCTCCCCAGAACATGTCGGAGACCGGCATCGTGCTTGTTGCGCCCGCTGCGACGGCTTGCTTGAAGAATGCATCGACGTCCTGGACGTAGAGGTGGATCGTAACCGGCGAACCCTTGAGCGATTTCGGTCCGAATGAATTGTGCTCAGGAAATTCATCGACGAGCATGACGGGAGAGTCACCGATACGAATCAGGGCATGGAGAAGTTTTCCCTCTGGTCCAGGCACCTTTCCTAATTCCACGGCATTGAAGGCTTTCTTGTAGAATTCAATGGCATTGGCTGCCCCAGCGCACACCAGGTGTGGAGTAACCGTATGCATTCCATCCGGAATTGGCTTGACGGGTTTATTCATCGCTTTCTCCTTTCGGTTGAACGGTCGAGTGATTTCCTACGTTACAGTCTTGCTGGAACCGAATATTCCAGCCTCCAAGCCGATCTACCTATGCACTCGCCCGAGGAAATCGCGAGACAACGTGACGATTTCGTCCAGATTTGTTTCGAGTGCCCAGTGGCCGCCGTCGACGAGATGGAGTTCGGCCTCCGGTAGATCCCTCAGATAAGCCCTTGCGGCACCCTCGGGCATATAGCCGTCCTGCGGTCCCCACACGATCAGTGTCGGCGGTCGGTGCTCTCGCAAATAAGTCTGATACTTTGGGAACCATGCGAAGTTGACCTTTAGATCCTCCATGAGACACATTGCGATCTGGCGCCGCGCCGGCGATTGCATCAATGGCCACGACAGTTTCCAGAGATCGGGGCTAATCTTTTCAATCAACCGCTCGGCCACTTCTCCTACAAACTCATCGCGAAAACCCTCCTCACTGATGGCTTCGCCGAGCTGCTCACGGCCATTCAATGTCGGATGTGTCCAATAGCGCCTAAGCGTCTCGTATTTGGGCCCCAATTGATCTTCATAAATGTCGCCGTTCTGGATGATGAGAGCAACAACCCGCTGGGGAGCCCGCATGGCTAAACGAAGTCCTATCTGAGAACCATAATCATGCAGATAGAGTACATAGCGGGTCAGCTGCATCGCAGTCGTGAACTGCTCCAAAAAGACGGCATATGCGTCGAATGTATACGCGAAACGACTCCGGTCCGGTGTGTCGCTGTAGCCGAATCCCGGAAAATCCGGCGCGATCAGGCGCCACCGGTCGGACAGGGCGGGCATGAAGTTGCGGTATTGGAAAGAAGACGATGGATAACCGTGTGGCAGTAAAACCACTGGAGCGTTCTCAGCACCGGCTTCTCGGTAGAAAATACGGATGCCGTCAATCTCGATGCTCCTATGCTTGATGCCATCATGCATGAGACAAGCTCGAACGGTAGAATCATCAATGCCGTGTCATGTAACAAAAACGTATTGGCTCCCGCTCAAGGATGGGAGGCCCCTGCTCAAATTGCGACTCTGCGAAACCCTGGCCGTATCGGAATGGTGCCATTGAGCAGTACTCGCATGGCGCCCGCTAGTTCGCTTGAGCATTCACTTCCCATAACGCGAACTCGTTGCCTTCCGTGTCCTGGCAGATCACGAAATAGCCCATCCGTGGTACCGCTGTCTTGGGCTTGCAGATTGTCCCGCCAAGTTTCTCAACCTTCGCCGCCGCTTTGTCCACTGAGGGCACAGCCACGTAGTTGGTGTTGGATTGTTCCGGATGCTTCCGTAAGATGAGTCCGCCGTCGCGTGTTCTATCACCGCTGCCGGTATCGATATGCCAGTAGTCCTCCGTTCCGGGGAATTTATCGATTTTCCAACCGAACAACGAACCGTAAAACCTTTTGGCACGCTGTGGATCGTCTGCCGGGATTTCAAACCAGCATATGGTCGGCGTGATGCGCTTGCGCTTGGTCTTCTTAGGCTTTGTTGCCGATTTAGTTTTGGATCGGGCGCTCATTCGTTCCTCCTTTGCCGAAAGCAATCAGTGCAATGCGACGATTGGTTGTGCAATTGATGCGGCTTAACCTCCGGCCATGGCTCCCACGATAAGGAACGGCTCGTTTCCCATTACGATGGCATCGGGCAGGGGCGTATCTGGCGACTCGTGAGAGAGATCCTCCCCGCAAGCAAAGAAGCGCACGAACGGTCGACGCTTGTGTGTGACATGATCACGCACCGTGCCTCGCAACATCGGGTAGCGAGATTCAAGTGCGTCGAGCACGGCACGTTGTGTTACCAGACCTCCGATCTCGAGCGTCACTTCACCGCTGATGCGCGCCAAGGTTCGCAAATGCTGCGGCAACACGACTCGGATCATTTCGTATCTCGTCGTTCGTATTTCGTATCTAGTTGGCGGTGAGCGTTTCACGCTTCACAAGATACGCTTCACGTCTCATTGCAGTGTCTGCACTTCGACAGAGAGCACTGCCGGCAGGTCCCGGACGATGGGTGTCCAGCTATCGCCTCCGTCAGTCGAGCCATAGACCTGGCCGCCCGTCGTTCCAAAATAGATGCCGCAGGGATCGAGCTGATCGACGGTCATCGCGTCCCTCAGAATATTCACGTAGCAATTCTCTTGCGGCAGGCCCTTCGTCAGCGCCTCCCATTCGTCGCCTCCCGTGCGGCTGCGGTACACGCGCAGCTTGCCTTCCGGTGGATAGTGCTCGGAATCGCTCTTGATCGGCACGACATACACCGTATTCGGTTCGTGGGCATGAACGGCGATCGGAAATCCGAAATCGCTCGGCAGGTTGCCGCTGATCTCGTGCCAGGACTCGCCGGCATTGTCGCTCCGCAATACGTCCCAGTGTTTCTGCATGAATAGCACGTTGGGCCGCGATGGATGCAACGCCATATTGTGCACGCAATGGCCGACATCGGCATCCGGGTCGGGGAGTTCATACTGAGACTTCAGGCCTTTATTGACGGGACGCCACGTCTTGCCGCCGTCGTCGGTCCGAAACGCGCCGGCCGCCGAGATAGCGACGTACATACGATGAGGATTCGTTCGGTCCAGCATGATCGTATGCAAACACATTCCTCCCGCACCCGGCTGCCAGAGGCTTCCCTTCACGTCGCGTAGCCCGGCCAACTCGTGCCACGTCCGTCCTCCGTCGACCGAACGGAATAGGGCGGCATCCTCGACTCCGGCGTACACCGTATCAGGATCAGTCAGCGACGGTTCAAGATGCCACACCCGTTTGAATTCCCATGGGCGCTGGGAGCCGTCGTAATGCTGGTGTGTCGTGAGCGGTTTACCCGTTTCCGCGGAGGTGTCGTACAGAAACATGTTGCTCGCACCTTTCGGCATACCGTCTGGTCCCATGAGATCGTCAGGTTTGGTCCCCGGCGCATGCCAGGTTTTTCCGCCGTCATCGGATCGTTGGATGACTTGTCCGAACCAGCTGCTGGTTTGCGAGGCATACAGTCGATTGGGATCGATCGGTGAGCCTTTGAGATGGTAGAGTTCCCATCCTCCGAAGTGGGGGCCTTGTACCTCCCACCGTTTGCGCGCGCCGTCGGATGTGAGAATGAATGCCCCCTTGCGGGTGCCGACCAGTATTCGAACGCTGCTCATATCGTGCCTCCCATGGGTTCGTGCCTCGTCGTTCGTATCACGCAAGCTTCATGAGCCCGCCACGAACCACGTTTCACCCGCCTACGCACACTTCGGCGAGGTGTCGCCGAAGAATCAACAGGACCACGGCTGCTCGTCTCTCCGCAGTAGTCTGCTACGGAGGTGGATCAAGCCGTGGGGTTTCACATAGAACGGTTCATCAGCTAGTCGTCCGACGGCAAGAAAATCGACAAAGAGGTCGAAGACGCGACAGAGCTCGTGGCACGAGCGAAAGAGAAGTGGCTGCTCTTTCATGCTCGTGCCCGACTGATTCCGCTATATGGTGTAAGCTCGATTACTCTTTCCTGGTATAGACGATCTCCATCACCTTCATCTCTTTTCCGCCATGGTGTGTTCCGTACATGTCGAAGGTCTGATTGTTATTATCGATAATCTTCCAGACTGCACGGTGCGTCATCTTGCCACCACCCGGCTCAGGGTGAGACCCTCGTAAGGTGATAGTCTTACCGTCGGCGCTGGCCGTGCCTTCCATGATGAAGATGCCGGTGCCCATCGAATCCATCCAGGCCGTCGTATATTTCTTGGTCATATTGTCATAGGCATCGATCCCGATTCCGGAGAAGGGTTGTCCCATCATTTGACCGGTGTATTCTTGATAGAGAAAACGTCCATCCAACAGCATTTTCATCTCCGCGGTGCCGACCGATTCCGTGGGCGGCTTGCCCGGCTCCATCCATTCTTTGGCGGTGGTCGTCCAGCTTCCGGCCAATCCCGCAAATAGCTTGTGCGGTTCGCCGGGCATGGCGGCCTGCTTCCAGATTTCCATCATCGCCTGCGGGTCCATGGGCTTCTCATGCTTCTTCTCTTTTGCAAAAACCGGGGCGACGGTCAGCATGAGACAAAGTGTAGTTACTCCCAATGGTTTCAACTGCATAGTGGCCTCCTTCAGGTTAGGTTTTGAACTAGACTGCATTCGATACTCTCGATAACCGATCCGATCGTAGTCCGCCGTCTGTCATTTCAACCATCAGTCCGACGGTCGCCTCTTATTATCTTCATGCTACGGCACCCATACACTCGCTCAGGCTTGACCCGTCTGCGTCTCGTCCATCCAGAACACTTCCCAAATATGGCCGTCCGGGTCTTCAAAGCTCCGAGTGAACATGAAGCCGTAGTCCTTCGGTGGATAGGTTTCTTTCGCGCCGACTTTCAACGCCTTGTCTGCGAGCTCGTTCACCTTCCCCTTGCTCTCGACGGCAAGGGCAGTGAGCACCTCCGTCGTGTTGTGGGCATCCGCAATCTGCTTCTTCGAAAACTCTTTTATTTTGTCGTGAGTCAGCAGCATGGCGTACATATCATTGCCCATGACCATGCAGGCCGCGGTCTTGTCCGTAAACTGCGGATTGAACGAAAATCCGACCGCTTCGAAGAACGTCATCGATTTATCCAGATCTTTCACGGGAAGATTGACGAAGATTTTGCTGACCATTGTCTCCTCCTTTTTAGTCGATATTTAATGGTGTTCGCCTTGATATTGTGGGCGCCATGAGCGGTGAACTCGCTCATCCCGCGCTACTTTGAAGCCAGACTCATTTCCGAGCCTTCTCCCAAAGTGCCATGACGTTACCTTCCGGGTCGGCAACGTCGGCCATAAATCCCCATTCTCCAATGGCGTGCTTCGGAGTCACTACTTTCCCGCCCGCCTTTTCAATAGCTCTGACCGTGTGATCGATGGACTCCGTTTCCACGCCAAACGAGGGATGGTCATCGTGTGATTGGCGTTTATAAAATCCTCCGTTGATGCCACCGATCTCCGTAGGATTGTAGTCCTTGTCCGCGGCTGTGGTGAGCGCCATCGCTCCATCGTTACCCCATAAATCGACCTTCCAGTCGAATACCGCCTCGTAAAACTGTTTGGCTTTCTTGAAATCTGAAGATGGAATCTCAAACATCACGACTTTATTTTTCATGATGTCTCCCTTGTGATTTCATTATTCCGCGAAGGTTTTTAACTGAGTCAGTCGTTGTTCCTAGAGCCATCTTGTTGTTACGCTTTTCCGTTGACCAGCACCTTGAATCCGCCGTAGACCATCCGTTTGCAGTCGAAAGGCATGTCTTTGGGATCGCACATGTCATGGATACGCGGATCATTCATCACTTTGGCGTTGACGCGATCTCTGTGGGCGCGCGACTTGAACACGATGTACGCGAAGATGACCGTTTCGCCGGCTTTGGCTTTGACGTGTTTCGGAAACGGCACGCCCATCTTCGTTCCGAGATCGTCGCCGACACACTCCTTATAGTCGAGGGCGCCGTGCTCGAGCCAGAGCTTCGCCGCTTGCAGCGCGATGCGGCGATACGCCTTCAAGTTTTTCCTTGGAACGGGCAGAACGTATCCATCGACGTATTCCATGGTCATCATCCTTTCTTGTCGTTTGGTTATGCGTGTGGTGGGCCCCTGCCGCGCTCGTTTGATTCCGGCATCTGACCTCAGCCAGATAACCTATTTCCTTTTGGCCGTTTCCGCCCGCAGCCGTTCTTCTTGAGCCCTCAGTTCCGGGGTGAGCTCGGCGCCAAAATCGTCCGCCTCGAAGACTTGGCGGATCTCGATTTCAGATTCTCCGGGCATGGGATTGGGGCAGCGTTTGACCCATTCGATGGCTTCTTCCTTCGACTTCACCTGCCAGAGCCAATAGCCGGCAATAAGCTCCTTGGTTTCAGCAAAGGGGCCGTCGATCACCGTGCGCTTGTTTCCAGAAAATCTGACGCGCGCGCCCTTCGAACTGGGTTGAAGGCCTTCGCCTGCGAGCATCACACCGGCTTTTACCAGTTCTTCATTGAATGTGCCCATTTCGGTCAGCAGCTGCTCGCTCGGCATGACGCCTGCTTCCGAATCTTTTGTCGCCTTCACGATAACCATGAATCGCATAATGCATCTCCTATAATGAGATAGTGGCAGCCCTGAAAGGAACTCTATGCATTAGTCGAATCGGTGGCCTCAAATCGACAGGCTGCATCATCGTCTCTAATTTGCCCTGAGAGCCTTATAATCCCGCTTGACTCGGGCAGTCACGAAAAACTCATGCCACGGGCCATTGCGGCCGCGACAAACGGGATGAAAAAGACCACGATCATTTCCGCGAGCAACCACTGTCGTATACGACGAACCTGCTCGTCAGAAGCGAGGAATCCCATTTGCGCATCAGCCTGCTTGGTCCATCGGATTAGCTGTAAGGTCGGTGGAATCGAGAAAAGCGCCACGGTCATAAAAAGACCGATCTTGGTCCAGAAGAGGGGATTCGACAGATAAAATGATGAACCTTTCGCACCCCAATAGACACGGGCGAATCCGACTCCGAGGAGCACCATCGCACAGGCTCCGTAGATCCGATCCAAGTTGACGGCCAAACGCAGGCCGGACGCGATTATCCCCGGCCTGATAAGGGCACTTTGCGCGGCGAGAATAGCAACCAACGTAAAGGCCAGCAAGAAATGAAAGGCGGAAAGGACTAAATCGATCATCAGCCGAACTTTTTCATTCGGATCACAAGGTATTTAAAGCATTAGCAGCGCCCAGCGAGCCTTCAGAGGCTCACCCGGATTTCACCGTCCTTCGCTTTTCTAAATTCTGATCGCTTACGCGGCCATCACGCCGCCGTCTACTGCTAGGACGCTTCCAGTCGTCCAGCGTGACTCATCGGACGCGAAGTAGACCGTAGCTTCCGCAACTTCCTCCGGCTGCCCGAGCCGGCCCGTGGGGTGCACACTTTCGAACCAGGCTTTGGCCTGTGGATCCTTCAGCATGTCTGCGACGGGTGGGGTAATAACCCCGGCCGGGCAGATGCAGTTGCTTCGGATGTTCTGTTTCGCGTAATGCACTGCCACCGTCTTGGTAAGCATAATGACACCCGCCTTGGCAGCGGGATAGGCATGGGCCTCGAAGCCGGGGATAGCCTTGAGCCCGGCGATTGTGGAGATATTCACGATCGAGCCGCCGCCCTGTTGCAACATCTGAGGAATTGCCGCGCGAATGAACCGGAACGTCCCCTTCATGAACACATCAAAGGTCTCATCCCAAATTTGATCGGTGGTCTCGTGAAGTCGCCCGATATGGAACAAGTTGCCCGCGTTATTGACCAGGATGTCGAGCCGGCCGAAGGTTTGAACGGTAGCCGCCACCGCGTTCTGCACGTCCTGCTCGTTCGTCACGCTCCCCGGGAGCGCCAAGGCATGTCCGCCTTTTCGTTCAATGTCTTTGACGACGCGCTCCAACTCGTCCTTCCGACGGCCGGTGATCGCAACCTTGGCTCCTTCTCGAGCAAAAGTTTTCGCGATCGCTTCCCCGATGCCGGTTCCTCCCCCCGTCACTATGGCAATCTTGTGTTCGAGCCTCATTGCGTGTCCCTCCTAAGCGGTCTGATGTATGGTGTGGAGATTGAAATCACATATACGTTCCGACCGAAGCTCTTTAACGGGAGCCGATGTCAGACACACCATTTCGCTTCGTGAATTGTATCCATCGCTACGCCACAGTGAGTAATTCGAGGATGTGGCCGTTCGGGTCCTGAAAATACACGCCGCGTCCGCCGCCGCGATGGTTGATCTTCATATCGTTCCGCGAGTGAGGTTCGCTTCCGTATGGAATAGCTTCCGACCGAATGCATCCGAAGATCGCGTCGAACTCCGCCTCGCTGACCTTGAAGGCGTAGTGATGGACGTCGAACCGTTCATCGTCGCGATCGTCGTCGAAATCAAAAGTGAGTGTGTCATTCATTCGCAGTGGCGCAAAGTACCCGACGCCCCCTTCATCGAACCGCAATCCGAATATCCTCGCGAAGAACTTCGCCGACTCGACTTTGTCCCGTGCCGGCACAATGGTGTGATTGAGTTCGATCGTCATGAGAAATCTTGTTGTCTCATCCCAGCTATAGGGCGCGTGCATGTCGAGCAGAAAGAGGTTGTCGATCGCCTCTGCCTGGTTCTACTTAGCCATGACAACAGATAGAGTTCATTTCTAAAGAGTGATAGTCCGTATACCCCCTCTCCTCGCCACCGTAAAACGTCGCCTGATCGGGGACATTCAATGGGGTATTTTGAGCAAAACGCTCCGGCAAGTCCGGGTTAGCCAAAAACAGCCGACCGAAAGAAATCAGATCGGCGTGACGCTGCGCGAGGTACGCGCCGGCCCGCTCGTAGCCAAAGCCTCCGTTAGCGATATAGGTTCCTCCGAAGACATCCCGAAATCGCCGAAAATTGACCGCCGGATGCGTTGTCTCTCCGTGTTCGTCAGCCTCGACAACGTGCAGATACGCAAGTCCGAGTAAGCCCAGCCGTTCAGCCACAAACTCGAATGTCGTTTGAGGATCCGAATCGTACATGCTGTTAAAGGGATTGACCGGCGACAACCGTACGCCAACCCGGTTGGCTCCCCAGACTTGTGCAACCTCGTCGACTACTTCCAAAAGAAACCGAGCACGGTTGGCTATCGATCCCCCGTAGGCATCAGAACGCCGATTTGTGCCGTTACGAATAAATTGGTCGATCAGATAACCGTTGGCAGCATGGATTTCCACCCCATCAAAGCCGGCAGCGAGAGCATGGGTGGCCCCATCCCGAAATTGTGCAACAACTCCGGGAATTTCATTCAGATCGAGAGCCCGTGGCGTGACGAAAGGTTTTTGGTCTTCATAGGTATATGCACTACCTTCCGGTCTAATCGCAGATGGCGCCACCGGTAATGCGCCATTCGGTTGCAGTAATGGATGTGAAATCCGGCCGACATGCCATAGCTGCAGGAAAATGTGGCCGCCGTTCCGATGCACCGCATCGGTCACCAGCCGCCACCCTTGGACTTGCTCAGCCGTATGAATACCTGGGGTGTAAGGATAGCCCACACCTTGCGGAGATACCTGTGTTCCCTCAGTGATGATGAGGCCGGCAGAGGAACGTTGGGCATAGTAAAGAACATTCATGGGTTGTGGTACGTTGCCATGACCGGCTCGATTCCGTGTCATCGGCGCCATGACCAAACGATTGCGGAGGGTGTAAGGGCCAACACGTACTGGAGAAAGCAACTGGTCATGAGTCCTCATGCGAACGTTCCCTTCATGCGATCACGAGAATTCGAGTTTCCCCGAAAAGCGGTGATTGAGTTGGATCGTGACAAACTACGTTTTAGGCCAATCGACCGTTCTGCTCCATTCCTGAAAGGTCATCAACGGAATTCCGAACTTCTGCTTCAGCATAGGAATGTTGACGCTGTACCCCACGTCGTTGAACCAACGAAACATCGTGGCAAAATCATGTCCCATGGCGGCTTCGGCTCGATCTGACGGGAACTCCTGGAACCGGATCGGTCGCCCCGTTGCTTTGGTCAGGGTCGTTGCCGCCTCAGGAATCGTTAATTCGTCCCCGGCTAAGTCGATAGCCTGTTCGAGAAAATCATTGGGGCGGACAAACGCCGCGGCCCCGAATTCGCCGATATCTCTCAACGCCACCATTGCCAGTTTTCTATCCGGCTGCATCGGCATGCTGAGGACGCCATCAGGAGAGGGTTTCGAGAAAGTGGTAAAGTTTTCCATGAAAAAGACGGGGCGCAGAATTGTCGCGGGCAGCCCGACTTTCCGGATATGTTGTTCGACCCTCCACTTGCTTTCAAAGTGTGGAATCCCCGTATGGCGATGGGCGCTGCCCACGGAGGTATAGACGTAGTGCAAGACACCGGCTTGTTTCGCGGCATCCGCCAACATCACTCCTTGGCGCACTTCCTCGTCCATTCCACCCTCGAATGGAGTGGACATGGCAAACACTCCGTGCACCCCACGCAGTGCCGCTTGCAAGTCAGTCTGATTCGTCAGGTTCCCTTTGATCACCTCGGCTCCGGCTTTTGCGAGTCCGGCCGCCTTCTCCGGATTCCTCGTCATGACACGAACCCTCTTTCCTTTTTGCAACAGAGCGTTGGCCACGGCACCTCCTTGCTGTCCCGTCGCTCCCGTCACGAGAATGAGTTCCGTCTGAGTCGTCACGCAACACCTCCCTTATATGCTGCCTATACAGCCGCTCGCTCTACTCCGTCGCTGCGCCCGAGATGTCTTCGCCGTCCTCTCAACCCTTCCGTGCTTCGGCGACTTTGGTCGCCGGCATCTGCTGATTGGAATCATTCGGCGACCACCCGCCCCCTAAGGCCTTGTACAGTTGCACAACCGAGACGAGATGGAGCCGATGTGTGCTCGTCAACGACAGCTCGGCATCGAACAGGTTGCGCTGGGAGATCAACACGTCCAGATAATTGGCGAGACCGCTTTTGTAACGGAGCGTCGCTTGGCGAAAAGCAGACTGGAGCGACTCCACCTGCTCGGCCTGCGCATCCCGTTGCTCTCGGGCAGTTCGTACGGCAACCAAAGCGTTATCCACTTCTCTGAACGCGACCAAGATCGATTGTTCGTACTGGGCCAACGCTTGCCGGGCTTGCGCTTCGACGGCATCCTGCTGGAAGCCGAGCGCTTGTGCATTGAGCAGGGGGCCGGCCAGGCTCGGACCGGCCACGCCGAACGCCGTCTCATTCGCGATGAGTCGCGAGAACTGTGGACTGGCGACACCCAAAATACCGGTGATGGTGAGTTTGGGGAACCGGTCCGCCTTGGCAGCGCCGATGCGGGCTGTCACTGCCGCCAGCTCCTGTTCGGCCTGGACGAGATCCGGCCGGCGCTGCAGCAACTCCGACGGGAGCCCGGCGGGAACGTGTGGCGGCAGCACTTGATCCGTCAGCGAGCGGCCGCGGGCGATTTGACCCGGGTGACGTCCGAGGAGCGTGCTCAGCTGGTTCTCTTTCTGTACCATTTGCCGTTCCAATTCCGCGACCCGTGCCACCGCGTTGGCTCGCTCCGACATGAATTGATCCAGGTCGAGCTTGGCGATGACTCCTTCTCGTAAGCGCGCCTGCGCGATCCGTACCGACTCCTGCCATGTTTGGAGGGTGCGTCTCCCGATCTCCAGCTGCCGATCGAACTGCAAGAGTTCAAAGTAGGCTTCCGCGACACCGCTGACGAGCTGCAAGACGACGGCTCGCCGGGCTTCTTCGCGTGCCAGAAGATCGCCGCGAGCCGCTTCATTGGACCGCCGGATGCGACCCCAGATATCGAGTTCCCAAGCGAGATTACCTTGGAGATAATAGTTGAACGCGTTCGGAAAGCCGGGAAACAGAAATTGCGCCTTCCGACCCATGATCGGCGCGTTGCCTGTGATGTCGGCCTTTGGGGCAAAGTCCATCCTGGCGACGAATAGACGCGCTTGGAATTCTTCGACGGAGGCGACCGCGCGTTTGAGATCCTTGTTATCTCGGAGCGCCGTCTGAATCAGATCGTGGAGCGCCTGATCCTGAAGCAGCTCCCACCAGGGCAAATTCGCGAAGGACTCACCTTCTGCATCGGCGCCGGCCATCCTGAACGATGCCGGTGACGAGAGATCAGGCCGGGCATAGTCCGGTCCAACAGCGCAAGCGGCCAGGAAAAATGATCCCATCAAGAGACTGAGTATACGCATGGCGACTCCCTTATTTCGTTCCACATCGGAAGGACATATCCGGTTGTGATCGGGTAATCTCTTCCACAAGGTGACCGATGCAACATCCTGTGGCGAGCAGTTGTGCGCCCTCTTGCCACAGATGTTTCAACTGAAGCTTGCCGTCCTCTCCCACGAAGGTGACGTGGGTGAGATCCACGACGACGGGGATGGCTCCGGTCTGCCGAATGATCCGCCAGGCATGTTCAAGTTCACCAACCCATGGTCCGGTCAGACTGCCCTCCAGTCTGAGCCGCACGGAATCTCGATTCTTTTCGGACGTGATCTTCAGCATGGCAGGTGTCTGTCGAACCTTCCTTCAGCTCCGCGCGCCCACCGTGAGCAGTTCTTCATCCTCGACATCGATCGCGATCTCTTCAGGCTCCAGATCCGGCTGGTGCTGCGCAGCGATCAGAGAATAAAAAACGGGTACCACGAACAGCGTGAACAGCGTCCCGACCGTCATCCCCGTGACCAACACCATGCCGATGCTGTTGCGTGCGGCTGCGCCGGGTCCTGTTGCCAGCACCAAGGGGAGATGGCCGAACACAGTGGCCGCCGACGTCATGAGCACCGGCCGCAGTCGGGTTAACGCGGCTTCGCGCACCGCCATCGCCTTCGAGAGTCCGCGTGTTTGTAGCTGGTTCGCGAATTCCACGATGAGGATGCCGTTCTTTGCGATCAATCCGACCAACGTGATCAAGCCCACTTGCGAATAGATATTGATCGTCGTCAGGTCCAGAAAGCTGAAGATCAGCGCGCCGGAAATGGCCAGCGGCACGGATCCCAGGAGAACGATCAACGGATCACGGAAACTTTTGAATTGGGCGGCCAGCACCAGATAGATCAGAACCACCGCAAAGCCCAGCGTGACAGTAAGAGCGGCTCCTTCCTGGCGCAGTTGCCGCGATTCGCCGGCATAGTCGAGGACGATGCGGGACCCCCCAGACGCCGCCGCGGCTTCCAGGACGCTCAATCCTTCTTCCTTCGTCACACCCGGTTTGACTCCGCCGAAAATCCGAACGGAGTTGCGCTGCTGAAAGCGGTTCAACGTGCGCGGCGCGGTGCTCGTTTCGATGTGTGTGAATGTGGATACCGGCACCAGCTGACCGCCCGGTGTTTTGATCTTCAAATCGAGTAGGGGACCGACCGTCGCACGGTCGTTGTCCCCGAGCTGCGGGATGACCTTGTAACTGCGGTCGAAGTAGTTGAACCGGTTGACATAGGCTCCGCCGAGCATCGTGCCGAGTTCCCGGCCGACGCCTGCCAGATCAAATCCTAAGTCGGCCAGACGTTCACGATCCAGAACGACACGCGCTTCAGGGAGGTCGATTTTGAGGTCAGTGTCCACATACATGAACTTGCCGCTTTGCCAGCCGGCCCCGAGTACTGCGCCGACCGTGCCGAGCAGCTGCTCGGCCGGCAGGTCGCTTTCAAGCACCAGCTCGACGTCGTATTGACCGGGCGTCGGCAGCGGCGGGTCCAATCGCGGGAACACGCGCAGTCCCGGCACCTGTGAGACGGCGCCATAGACTTCGCCGTACATTTGCTCGGTAGAACGCGTCCGTGCATGCCAGTCCTTCGCAACCAATCCTCCGAAGCCACCCCAGGTGGTCGTGAGTCCCCACGTGAATTCCGTTTCCGGAAATGCGGTGATCGCTCGGACGATCTGCAGGTGCTCACGATTCGTGGCCGCTAACGTGGAATCGGGTGACGCCTCGAAGAAGAGGCTGATGTGGCTCTGATCTTCCACGGGGGCGAGTTCCTGGCGCGAAAAGAGATACAGCGGCCAGATTGCCACCATGATCAAGAGTGCCGCTGTGACGATGCCCCACCGCATCGTCAGCGCGACATCGAGCAGTTTCGTGTACAGACGCCGTACCTCGTCAAACCGTCGGTTGACGAAGGCCGTCAGCCGGCCTTCTTTTCCCTGAGGGTGCACGAATCGCGAACTCATGACCGGTGAGAGCGTGACCGCGACGACACCGGATAGGACGACGGCGACCGCCAGCGTGATGGCGAATTCCAGGAACAGCGAGCCGGTCAGCCCGCCCTGAAAAGCGATGGGCGTGTAGACCGTGGCGAGTGTGATCGTCATCGCGATGATGGGGCCGACGAGCTCGCGGGCGCCGGTCAACGCCGCTTCGATCCGCGATCGGCCCAGACGCACATGTCGCTCTACATTTTCGACGACGACGATCGCATCGTCGACGACCAGCCCGACCGACAAAACGATGGCGAGCAACGTGAGAAGATTGAGACTGAAACCGAACGCGAACATGAACATGGCGGCTCCGATCAGCGACACCGGCATGGCCACGAGCGGCACCAGCGCCGTGCGCACGGATCCCATGAAAAGAAACACCACCACCGCGACGATGAGGATCGTCTCCGACAACGTCTTGGTGATTTCCGAGAGCGCGTTTCGCATGAACATCGTGCCGTCCCACACGAGTTTCATGTCGATGTCGCCGGGCAAGGTCGGGCGGATGCGTTCCATCTCGTCGCGGAGCCGATGCGCGACATCGATCTCGTTCGTACCCGGCACAGGCCAGATTCCAAGATAGACCCCCTGCGCCTCGTTGTATTTTGCGACCATGTCCGCTTCTTCGGCCTCTCGCTCGACCTTCGCAACGTCCTTCAAGCGAACGATGGCGCCGCCCCGGTCTGCGACGATAAGCTCTTCGAATTCCTGGGCCGATCGCAGATCGGTATTGGCGAGCAGGTTGATCTGGGCGAAGTTGCCCTTCGTCCGCCCCACCGCCGCCAGGTAGTTATTACGGAGAAGGGCGCCCTGGACGTCGCCGGGGGAAAGGTTGAATGAAGCGAGGCGATCAGGATCGATCCAGATCCGCATGGCGATCTGACGGCCTCCCTCGATGGTCACCTTCTGAACGCCGCCCAGCGTCGAGAACTGCGGTTGCAACGTGCGCAGGAGCCAATCCGTGAGAGCCGGGACCGGGCGTTCCGTCGAGGTGAAGCTGAGATAGAACGAGGCATACGGCCGATCTGCCCGCTGTATCTCGATGATGGGCGGTTCAGCCTGAGGCGGCAGTTCGGCGCGCACCTGTTGGAGCCGTGCCGTGACTTCGGCCAGGGCAGACGTGCTGCTGTGATTCAACTTCAAATGCACGGTCACGGTACTGACACCGGCTCGACTGGTCGACTCCACGTAATCGACGCCGCTGATCGCGGACACGACCCGCTCGATCGGCGTGCTGAGAAAGCCGCGCACGGTCTCGGCACTGGCGCCGTAGTACACGGTCGTGATGACGACCGAAGAGCTTTCGATCTTCGGATATTGCTGCACCGGGAGGGTCATGAGTGCGCGCCACCCGGCAAGTATGATGACGAGATTGACGACCACGGCCAGGACCGGATGTTTGACGAAGATATCGGTGAATGAGCGCATGGGGTATGTCCTTATTTCTTCTTCGACGGGTGATCGGGTCAGTCTTTGCCGGCCGTGTGTGCGTCGGCCTGCTTTTGCGAAGAGGGTTCAGTCGCGATCGCGACGAGCACACCTTCACGCAACTTGAACGACCCCGACGCCGCGATGACTTCGCCGACGTCAAGTCCGGCGTGAATCACGACTTGATCGCCGACCATCGTGCCGCTTTCCACTTGCCGCACGTGTGCTCGAGTCTTATGGTCCTGGTCCGGTGCGATCACGAATACCTGATCGCCGCCCGGTCCCTTACGCAACGCGCTGACCGGAATGGCGACCGCTTTGCGCGAGCGACCGACGGGAACTCGAACACGGACCGACGCCCCGGGGGCCAGCAGATGATGCGTATCGTCAACCCGCGCCCGCACCACGGCATTCCGAGTCGTCGGATCCACGCGCGAGTCGAGCGCGACGATATTGGCGCTGATGGCGGGAGCTTCACCTGCCGCAAATACATCGACCGTCTCGCCGCTTCGCAGACCGGCTGCGACCTGCTGGGCAACCGTGAAATCGACATGGACCGCTTCGCCGATGCCTTGCAGTGTCGTGAGCAACGTGCCTTCGTCCAGGTATTGGCCCGGGTGAACATCGGCGATACCGACGCGCGCCCGGAACGGCGCACGGATGGTCTTCTTGGCGATGATCGCCCTGGTACGGGCCATCTGGGCTTGGGTAATATCCAAATCGGCGCGAGCGCGGTCGACTTCCTCCTGAGTCGTAGCGAGTTCCTGATTGAGGTTCTGCCGCCGATTGAGCACTGTCTTGGCTAGAGCGGATTGAGCCTCCTGCGCCTTGAGTTCGGCTTCTTCGACGGAAACGTCAAGCGCGACCAACAAGGTTCCGGCTTCTACGATTTGTCCGGGGGTGAGCCGGACTTCACGAACGGTCCCGGCGAGTTCGTTCTTTAGCATGACCGAACGTAAGGCCAAAACTGTCCCGATAGAGGTCGTGGTTTGGCGATGATCCATCTCGCGTGCGATGGCGACGGAGATGGATTCCATCGGCTCCGGTTGGTTGGCAGAGGCTGCGGCGGAGTTTTGAATGGATTCATACTTCCATGCCACCAGCCCGACGCCTGTTGATAGTACTAAGACGAGAAGTAAGACTGTTCCAATCCAGTTACGACGATTCATGAGAACGGCCCTCCAAAGTGCTTCTACTGACAATCATGTAACGATCCTTCATAGTCCAGTTGGCTTTGTTAGAGCAGCAACGACTGTTCCAGCAATTTTGAAATTAAGTGCAGCTCTCAACTATATGATGGAATAGGAAGTTTTCTTGTTCGTACATCAATCGAAAAAAGTAGAATGTGCGAAGTGACGAAGTCGATCCGTCGTCCAGTCGTCAGGTGACGAAATATCGACAGAGGATGGCCGGATATTCTTTGAAAAAAGATGATGCTAGTGCCGGCAGATGCGAGGCCGCAGGCTATGAAAAACCGGAGACGTATTCGCTGGAATACGTTGAGGATTTTTCAGGGCCGAGAACAAAGCAGATGTCGGTACATCGTTTGCCGTAATAGAAAGGTCAAATGTCGGGCAGACTCCTAGGATGGCCGGACGATGCCGAGCTTTCGCATCTTGGAATGGAGCGTGGTCCGTTTCATTCCGAGCCTGATGGCGGCCCCGCCGGAACCACCGAGGATCCACTTCGAATCTCGCAATGCTTTCAGAATGTGTTTCCGCTCGGCCTCTTCAAGAGTCACGACCGTATCATGTAAAGGAGTCGATGACTTGAGTTCAGACAGCGGTACGGCAAGATCCGAGCCGGTCGACAGAATCACTGCGCGTTCGATGAAGTTTCCAAGTTCGCGTACGTTGCCCGGCCAGTGATAAACCTGCATCGCTTTCATAGCTTCGACAGGGATCGTTTCAATACGCTTCTTCATCCGCATGGCGAATTTTTGCGCAAAGTGTCGGACCAAGTGGGCGATGTCCTCGACACGCTCGCGCAAGGGGGGAACCGTGATCGGGAAGACCTTGAGCCGATAGTAGAGATCGCTGCGAAATTTCTGTTCCTCCACCATTTGGGCGAGGTCCCGGTTCGTGGCTGCAACGACCCGCACATTCGTGCGAATGGTGCGGGTGCTGCCCAGCCGTTCGAACTCCTGCTCCTGGAGCACCCGGAGAAGCTTGACCTGGAGCTCCAGGGGGATCTCTGCAACTTCGTCGAGAAAAATCGTTCCCTTATCGGCCAATTCAAACCGGCCGACCTTGGTTGCGATCGCACCGGTAAAAGCTCCTCTTTCGTGCCCGAATAACTCGCTTTCGAGCAGGCCGGTCGGGATCGCGGCGCAATTCAGCTTCACGAACGTGCGTTCGCGCCGGTTGCTCAGATTGTGAAGCGCTCGAGCGACGAGTTCTTTTCCGCTGCCGGTCTCACCCTGGATCAAGACCGTGGAATCCGTGGGGGCGACCGTCTCAACCTGCTTGAGGACGTACTTGAGCGCACGGCTTTCGCCGACAATTTCCTCAAAGTTGTATTCTGTCTGGATCTCTTCTTCGAGATACACTTTCTCCTTTGCCAGCTTGTCTTTGAGCGAGGCGATTTCCTGATAAGCCAAGGCGTTCTCGACCGCGATGGCAACTTGCTGAGCGACTTGGCCGAGCAACTCGACGTCCTCCGACGTAAAGCCGTCGTCACTTCGTCGTCCCACGTTCAATGCACCGAGCGTGCGTTTGTGCGCAAGGAGCGGGAGAGAGCAGAACGATTTTACGCCGCGGTCTAAGAGGTCCTGTGCACAAGGCGAAGAGCTGGCCATCTCTTTCAGGTCCGGTTCCCTAAACAACGCGGCTTTGCCCGTGTTGATCGCAAGACAGGACGGGGACTCCGTACTCTCTTCGAGTGTTCCTTCCTCCACGAAACTTTCATTTCTCTGAAAATCCAATACATGAATACGCCACTGGCCGGTCTCTTCATCGCAGAGCAGTAGGCTGGAGCCATCATGCTGGATCACTTTTCTCAAACAGGTGCTGACGGCCACGAAGAGGGTATCAAGGTCCAGATGCGCGACGACGACGTTGTTCACTTCCAACAGCAGGCGCTGCCGGTCCCGCTCGCGGGCGAGTTGGGCTTGAGACGACTGCGCCCGTTCGTAGTTCAAGGCATTCTCGACGGCGATTGCGATCTGGTGCGCCACCTGATTCAGCAGATCGCTTTCACCAAGTGTGAATTCCAGCTCTTGCACCCGTGTCACGTCCAGCGTCCCGAGAACCTTGTCGTGAGACACCAGCGGAACGGAACACAGCTCCTTGACTCCTTGCTCGATCAGCTGTCGCGTAATATCGGATTCGATCGCCAGGGCCTCTAGATCACTTTTCCGATAAATGACCGGCTTTCTGGTCGTGAAGGCCCGGTCTGACGGGCAGGTACAGTCGGATGAGACCTGGCCTTCCTCGATGAATTCCGTTGCTTTCGTGAAATCCAATACATGGGCACGATATCGCCGTGAGTCCGGGTCGTACAGCACCAGTGTCGATCCATCGTGCTGGATGACTTGCCGAAGACATCCGCTGACAGCGTTGAAGAGATCGCTCAGGCCCAGATGAGAGACGACCGCATTGTTGACCTCCAGCAGCAGCCGTTGCCGATCCCGCTCATGCGCCAGCTGCTGTTGAGCGGAGTGCGCGCTCGTTGCGTGCAAGGTATTGTCCACCGCGACCGCAACCTGGTTCGCCACTTGCTGCATGAAGTCGATGTCGCTTTTTTGATAGACCCTCTGTTGCACGCTGCCGAACCCCATCGCGCCCAGTCGTCGCTGCGCCGTCGTGAGCGGCACGACACAGAAGGATTGAACGCCGTTCTCGCGGAGCATGCTCATGAGCTTCGGAAAGCGTCGTTCCTCTGCGACGTCGTCGACAGCCAACGGTTGTTGGGTTTTCCAGGCCAACCCTCCGGGAGATTCATCGACGGGGAGTTCGAGCCCCGGACTGATCGTAGTTGGCGTCGCGGTGATCAAGAGCCAGAGACGCATCGTGTTGCGCGCCGGCTCGTACAGGACCGCGTTGATGTAATCGAACGGGACGAGTTGGGGGAGCCGCTGCGCGAGATCGCGCAACAGAGCGTCCAGGTCGCGATGAGACGCGATCGCTTCCGATACTTCGAGCAAGAGCCGCAACCGTTCCTGATTAAGCAGAAGATCACGATGATGGAGGACGTTGTCGACTGCCGGAGCGACGAACTGGCCAATCTGCTGTAGAAATTCAAGTTCCGCATCGCCGTAAGCCGCCAGTAACTGGCTGGAGCATCCCATGACACCCAGCCGCCGGACGGCTGTCGTGAGAGGAACCATGCAAAACGACTGCACGCCGTCCTCTTTCATGTGCCCGGTCACTTTGGGCCAACGGTGTTCGTCGGAGAGATCGCGAACAAGAAGTGGTTGTTGCGTCCGCCAAACCCACCCGGCCGGAGATTCATCGATCGGTCCTTCATGTCCTCCGACGAGATCGGCGGGTACGTTAGCCTGGATCGTATGCAGCCTCATGGTGTTACGCGCGGGATCGTGCAAGCTCAAGGCGACAAAATTGACGGGCACGACGCGTGGGAGGAGCCGAGCCAGATCTCTGAAGAGCGCGTCTAAATCGCGGTGCTCAGAAATCGCTTCTGCAACCTCGAAGAGTGCTTGGTGCCGCTCCGTCAGTGTGCCATCCGGCGATGTAAACGCGGAGTCCATAGTTGCGGCATAGTATGACGTATCGGATTGTCGCGGCTCAATAGGGGGTATTCCACCGGCCTCCCGAGGGTTTGTCCGGTGGACAATTCTTAACCGGAGTGGTCACGAAGATCTAAATGGGCTTGTGACCGCAGCCATATCTGCCTGTAAACAGTCGCTGAAACTCCTACTGCGGCACTCGTCTACGTTGAGCTTTGAGAAGAGGATGCTGGCGCTGGTGGGCGCTCATACTTCAACGCGGGTTCGTTCTTTCATCCCCTGTTCCGCCCGAAGCCTCAGTTCTTCAAGCGGAACGTCTTCAAGATGAGTGGCAATCCACCAATGATTGCCTACAAGGTCCTTTACACCTGCGCTACGATCACCATAAAACTGATCTATCGGTTCTCTAAGCGAGACCGCTCCAACTTCAAGAGCTCGCTTATAGGTGACATCGACATCTTCGACATTGACGACGATTGACGCCGACATGAGTTTCCATTCACCGGAAGCATCGCTCACCATTCAGCGTCGAATCTTCTATTTTCAGCTCGGTGTGCATCACTGCTGCTTCTCTTCGCCTGGCAGGCCGCTGATCTCTCTTAACGGCCTGACTTCGACTGTTCCTATCCGAGCACCTGGTACCAGCTTGGCGGTACGAACAGCGTCATCCTGATTCTGGGCTTCGATGAGAAAATAGCCGGCGAGCTGCTCTTTCGTCTCAGCGAAGGGCCCATCGGTTACCGTTGCCTTTCCGTCGCGCACCCGAACGACGATTCCTGTTGCCTCAGGCTGTAGAGGGGAAGCATGAAGGTATTGCCCTTTCCCGTCGAGCTGGTGGCACAGCTGAATTGATTCCGCGAGCATGTCCTTTCGATCGACTTCCGGGAGCTTGTTAAACGTGTCCTCGTTGTGGTGAACCAGCAACAGATATTTCATGAGTGACCTCCCTCCCGTGACATCACGGACATAATAAGATGGCTGAAATCGACTGGCTGATTCTCCGGCTCACTGCGACTACCACAGGACGAAGAGTGTCATCAACGGGGTTTCGTTTTTTGGGCGTACCAAGCCCGGATGAGCAGTGACTGGAAGAACGGGATCG
>CAZPNQ010000033.1:0-37337 GCA_964587955.1 uncultured Nitrospira sp. | reverse complement strand
AAACGTGACGCTCATTATTCTTCGCGTCGCGGACCTCGCTGCGGCCTTGCTGGACAGCCTTTTTGAGCATCCTGAAGTTATTCTGGCCGTTAGCACCTTACTGACTATTCCAGCAATATTGTGACATCAATGAGTTTTTCTGCAGCCTGTCTATTCTTTCGGTTCCTCGATGGGACCGGCCCATTCGCCGTTTGCGAGCGATACTTCTTGAAATCCGCCGTCCGGCCATTGAAATTCTCCCGTGTGACCGACCTGCACGATAAACGGGTCAGCTTCATGGGCCAGTCCGCGAAACCAATACCAGCCCGGCCTCGTCGGTTTATTGTTGCTCCAACGATAGGCCGAGATCGCGTCTTCCTCACGTTCTGAACGATTCGTCATTCCTTCGCCTCTTCGTGTCTGATACAGTACGCACATCTCTCTTCGTGAACCCTATCACGTCATGTCCACACTTCCAATAGAAGATGTGCTGCCGTCGGTTTGCCGCGCATTGGAGGCCGGTCCGAACGCGGTGCTGACGGCTCCTCCAGGAGCGGGAAAAACCACTCGCGTTCCCTTGGCTCTTCTGAACGCTTCCTGGTTGTCGGATAAAAGACTGTTGTTGCTCGAACCGCGGCGGCTCGCCGCGCGAGCCGCCGCATATCGCATGGCGGAAAGCATGCGGGAAGATGTCGGGGCAACCGTCGGCTATCGAATGCGTCTAGAAACGAAGGTCGGACCGGCAACGAAAATCGAGGTCGTCACAGAGGGAGTGCTGACGAGGCTGCTACAACGAGACCCATCGTTGGAAACATACGGCGGCGTGCTGTTTGACGAATTTCATGAACGCAGCCTACAAGCTGATCTAGGCCTTGCCCTGTGTCTTGAAACTCAACACCTCTTCCGCCCGGACCTCCGTCTCTTCGTCATGTCGGCTACTCTGGACTGCGGTCCGGTTGCCGACCTGCTGGGTCGGGCTCCCGTCCTCAGGTGCGAAGGGCGGATGTTTCCGGTCGAGACTCGATATCTTGATCAGCCACTCCTCGGACGGCTCGATGTAGCCGTGTCGCAGCTCATCCGCCAATCGCTCGCAAAAGATCAGGGTAGTCTGTTGGTCTTCCTTCCGGGGATGGCAGACATTCGCCGAGTCGAACGAATGCTATCGGACTCCAATTCAGACCATTCCGTACAGATTGCACCGCTGCACGGCGATCTTCCTCGGCATTTGCAAGATGTCGCGATCCGGCCGACGGCTCCCGGGAAGAGAAAAGTCGTGCTGACCACGTCGATCGCCGAAAGCAGTTTGACGATCGACGACATACGTGTCGTCATCGATGCGGGTCGTTTACGTATTCCACGCTACGATCCACGTTCCGGCCTGACGCGATTGGAGACGATTCGCGTCACGCAAGACTCCTCAGACCAGCGCCGTGGCAGAGCCGGACGGCTTGAATCGGGTATTTGCTACCGTCTCTGGACCGAAAAAGAACAGACGATGCTTGCTCCACGCCGTCCACCGGAAATTCTCGAGGCGGATCTCACTCCTCTCATGCTCGATCTTGCCCAGTGGGGCGCACATGATCCGGCGGAATTGTCTTGGCTCACTCCACCACCTGCGGGTGCCGTGGCTCAGGCAAGAGAGTTGCTGGTCCTTCTCGGCGCCTTCTCCGCTGACGGCCGGCCGACTGACCATGCCCGACGAATGGCCGAACTTCCCCTGCATCCCCGCCTGGCGCACATGATGATTTGCGCGATCCCGTTAGGCCTTGCCGATCTCGCATGCGAGGTGGCCGCCTTGTTGAGTGAACGAGATATCCTACATGGACCGCCTGAACGGCAGAATGCTGATGTACGGGTCAGGCTGGATGTTCTGCGAGGGCAGTACGATTCCCTCGGTTTAGTGATGAATCAAGCCGCGATTGACCGAGTGAGGCGAACGGCTCGACTCTGGCAAAAGCAGCTTATCCGCGAACGCTCTTCCAAGACCGAAGACAGTGACCATGACGGTTCACGCTCAAGCGGGCGATTACTCGCACTCGCCTATCCTGATCGAATTGCTCGGCGACAATCCGATCGCGAAGGGCGTTACCGCCTCGTCAATGGCCGAGGTGCTCGGTTTAGGACCGCCGATCCCTTGGCCGTGGAGCCTTTCCTTGTGATCGCTGACTTGAATGGGGGGGATCAGTGGTCCGAGATCAATCTGGCTGCTCCGATTGCACAAGAAGAGATCGAATCACTGTACCGTGACCGATTGATCGAGGACGAAGAGATAGTCTGGGATGAGACGCTCAGCGCGGTTCGCGCTTCGCGCCGCCGACGGCTGGGAGCGATGATCCTTTTTGAGGAGGCGGCATCCTCCCCTGATCCAGGCAAAATAATGGACGCACTGTTGCAAGGTATTCGTAAAACTGGACTTGAGATGTTGGCATTCGGTCCTTCGATCCAACAATGGCGCGCTCGCGTGATGTGGCTTAGACGCATCGATGGCCCTCGATCAGAATGGCCTGATCTTTCGGATGAGGCCTTACTTCGGACATTGGATCAGTGGCTTGGCCCATACGTGACCGGTATCACGACCCTCGATCGGGTGAAACGACTCGATCTTACCGACCCACTGTATGCTCTACTGACGCATGAACAGCTGCGTCGCCTTGATCGTCTGGTTCCGACCCACATCACGGTTCCGAGCGGCTCCCGCATTCCGATCGATTACGAACAGCCGGAGTCTCCGGTGTTGGCAGTTCGTTTGCAAGAAATGTTTGGGTGCAAGGACACACCGCATGTAGCGAACGGAAAGATTCCGTTGATGTTGCATCTCCTGTCCCCTGCAAAACGGCCGGTGCAGATTACTCAAGATCTCGGTGGCTTTTGGAAGAGAGCCTACCAAGATGTCCGGAAAGAATTACGTGGCCGGTATCCCAAGCACCATTGGCCTGAAGATCCGATAGCTGCCTTGCCAACGGCTACAGTCAAGCGAAGAAGCTGACCTCCGTAGCGCATGGCCTGGTTTCCCTCCAGGGTTCTCCCTCGTAGCAGGTTTGCTTCGGGACAGGGTATACGGTACATGCGTCTTGTTATGGAGAGATCTGTTTACTATGACCCGACGTCATCGATTAGGAAAAATACTTTCGCATAAAGTGGACATCGATATAAAAGGGATTGCGGTTGCACTCGCATTCCTCGTGAGCGTCAGTGTGTTTGCGGGGAATAGGGATAATCCCACTGCGAGTGAGAATCGAACGCCTCCCGTTGCCGCTATGCAAATCGCACCGACTTCGACCATAGAGGATGCCGAGACCATCCGGCGCTCGGATGACGAAACTGAGCTCTCCGGTACGTTGCGCACGGATCAATACTTCCCGCACAAGTACTCATCCACGTATCCTGGCGTCACCAGTAACTGAACTCAGAGGCTATTGAGTAAGGTAATCGCCCATCTTGTACTCGCCGTGATCTTCGATACAATACGCCGCGATCATGGCGAACAAAACCCTCGTTCATCCGGGGTGCAGACTTTGGGCGCCATTGGCTGTCCTCGTTAGTGCTCTGTTCGTATTCCCTGCCGGCGCCGACTTGCTGGAGATGGCCGATCTCATGGCCCATCCGGAGGTGTATGATCATAAAGCTGTCGTGGTCATCGGCCTGGTGAAGGATGTTCAGCTGGTCATCGATCAGAAAGGTGAACCGACGTTTAAGTTTCTGCTGGCCGACAGCGTCGGCATACTCAAAGTAACAAGCCGAATTCCGGTTCAAAATGGAGATCAAATCATCGTCGAAGGCATGTTTACCCGGCGCCGTCAAGGCGGCCGCCTTACCGTGTATAGCGAAGTGAATGCATTCACCATACGACCGCTCAATCAGTTCAATTCCGACTTGCTGGGATAATTTCCTGTCGAGTCGCCGTATTTTCTTTTTCCCCTGAGACGTTCCATCCGAGACAAGCCAGGCTCTTTCCTAGTCGCCAATCAGATGATCTTTCGCGAAGATGACAGTACCACGAAATGTGGTTCTATCAACTCATTCATAAAGGAGCTGGCCATGAAACAGTTGCTGTTATCCGCCGTTCTGACCGTGGGCCTATTGGGTGCAGGTATGGTAGCCCAAGCTGCAAATCCAACGAGTCAAAACGAGGCTTCCCCGACGATTAAAGAGCGGCTGACAAAAGACACGATCAAAGGCACCTTGATGAGGACAGAAGGTGAATACTATTACATCAAGGACAACGACGGGGTGGAGCAAAAGGTCCATGTCGACAAGAGCACCAAGCTGGATAAAGTTCTGCCCGGCGACATGGTCAAGGCCTACGTCACCGATCAGGGTCATACGACAACCTTACAGCGGGCGGATTGAGCGATTGACTAATCTTGGCGAAACGAGCCATTGATCAGGAGGACAGCATGGCGCGGTATGGAAAACGTGCCCAGAAATCGGTCGAACGGGCGATGCACAAGCGAAAGAAGGGAACCCTTAAAAGTGGAAAGAGTGGGAAGCCGGTGAGGAGCCGCAAACAGGCCGTTGCCATCGGCCTTTCCGAAGCGAGACGCAAAGGTGCCAAGGTTCCTAAAAAGAACGCTGCATAATTACGCACCATGCTTCCCGTTCACGTGAGACGATGCAAAGCGTCAGTCTTATATGGGGGCTCCTGTCTTTGTGTGGCATGCTGATCGGTTTTGTGCCGTTTTATGGAGCTCTCAACTGGTTGGTCATTCCCTTTGCAGCCATCGGGACCATCATCTCGGCCATCGCTCTGGGCATGGCGCCTGCCGAAGTAAGTCTCGGCAAAGGCATCGCAGGACTGATCAGCTGTGGAATTGCCGCGATCTTCGGGGTTATCCGACTGGTTGTCGGATTCGGAATTTTGTGAGAGTCGTTACACCCTGAAGCGGCTCTGCTCCCAGGTTCGAAATGCCGCTAAATCCCGCGCCATGCTGTGCAGCAAGAACGCCAACACCGCCGCATCATCGATCAAGCCGATCCCAGGAATGATATCCGGCAAGAAATCTACCGGACTCAACACATAGATCAGAGCCGCGACAAGCGAGGCGAGAGTGCGCAGGGACAGGCCCTGATAGCTGCCGTTTATCCATGCTTTCACCAGGCGAAACAAGAGCGGGAGATCTCTCCAGAGACGACCGATCATGCGCAGTAACTCGAAGAGCCTCGTCGATACCTTCATGTGTACCTCCGTGCTGACTGGTCTTATGTCACGGCCAAGGATGTCACCTAGAATACCAAGGGTCGTCGATTATAGGAAGCCTAATCGGCCTGAACGTAGGAATCATTCTGCAAGGATGCGATGAAATTCCTTCATGGCAGCCACGATCCCCCCTGGAAATTGTTGGACACGGCTTCCCACGATAAAAACCATATCTCTGCCTAACGCCGCCCCCAACTCGACCAGACGCTCCGGACCGATACGTCCGCCGACGGCAGGCATCATCGAGCACAGACAACCCCAAGACTGCCGACAGTGCGCTGCTATTAGGACACAGTCTGATTGCGACATCGGATAGTCGGAACCGAACGCCGGATAGATGCTCAGGTCCGAGCCGACCAAGCGAGGCAGAAGTCCATAGACGATAGGAGACGCCAGTCCGCTCCTCTCGCGATCGACCAAGGTGCCCAGCATGGACGGATGGCTCGCGATCGGCAGAGAAATCTCATCATCTGATCGAAGCACTCTCAAGGCATCGAAACCCGTCAAGCCGGGAGCGACCAAGAGGCCTGATGCACCAAGCCTTTTTGCCTGCATTGCCCGCTGACGCATCGTATCCATCGATCCGCTGACGTGCGCAAAATAGAGGCACGGTCTTCCTCGACGTGTGCTCGCTTGCACGATGGCTTCTCCGCAGCGAGACACCCGCTCCTCAAAGCGGGACCATCGTTGATCGACCAGGCTCTGGTCGTCCTTGATCAAATCGACGCCGCCCTCGACAAATCGAACGGCCAATTCGGCGAGTTCCTGAGGAGTGCGGCCCAACGGCTTCAATACCGCGCAGAGAAGCGGACGATGGGAAATGCCGACTCTCTGCCTGAGCCCATCGATACCAAATCGTGGCCCCGGCCACGAAGAAAACAGGCCGTTCGTCATCCCGAACGACCGCAACGTGACGTCTCCGCGAAGACTGCTCATCCCAAACAAGACATTGAGCACATCACTGCACTCACCGCTGAGGAGGTCGCCGCGGAAATGGATCGTCGCTCGATAGCGGCCTCCCGCAGTTGCTTCGAGATTCTCGAGGCGGCCTACAATCGTGGATTCAAGCGACGGCGGAAGAAGATCGCGCTCGGCTTCGATGGTCTGATCGAAACAGATCCGCTCCGCCGTGCTTCGAGCTTGCGATGCCGGTCCATCGACCTCGTAAATGGCCGTGAGAAACTCCGAGGTACTATGGGCATTGAGACTCATGGCGGTGCCTCAGTCTATGATTTATCCTGCGACGACGCTTCAATCGAGGCCGTCGGAACGCTTCGGTCACACCGTACCACGATTCGATAAAGCGCGAATCCCACGACGGCCACCATCACGAGGCCGGGCCACCCGCCGAATGGAGGAACGGCAAAGATCGTAAACGGATCGGCGCTGAAACCGGGCCATAGAGCGGCAAGCGCGATCGGCATCGCGAGCATGATACCCGTCAAGGCTTCACCGGTGATCAGCCCTGCCGCAAAGAGCATCCCCCGCTGTGACAGCTCGTGCCTCCTACCCGTCTTCCTGTTTGCCAAAGCGGCGATGATCCCGCCCAGAAAAATAGCCGCGGAAAGTTTCAACGGCAAATAGATTCCGAGCGCCACGGCAAGCACGGGAAGACGAAAATCACTGTTACGAAGTTCTTGCCGTCGATCGACGAGAATGATCAAGGCCCCGATCACAGCACCCAGTCCCACGAGAAGCCAGGGCAATCCGGTACCGAACACACTTCGTGTCAAGTTCGCCATCAACATGGCTTGAGGCGCACTGAGCGGGTGTGGATGGCTATTCGTCGGCTCCCCGATTCCGTACTTGGCTTGGAGGAGAGACAGAACCGGCACGAGGACCAAGGCGCCTGTCAGTACCCCGATGACTTGCATGACTTGTTGTTTCCACGGCGTTGCCCCCACCAGATGACCTGTCTTGAGATCCTGGAGATTGTCTCCCCCCATCGCGGCAGCGCAGCAGACGACCGCTCCGATCACCAAGGCTGCCGCCGGCCCTCCCGGATGCCCTGCTCCCATGAAGAGCACGAGCAGCAGCGCGGCGACCATGATGGTGGCAATCGTCACGCCTGAGACGGGATTGCTGGAGCTTCCGACCATCCCGGCCATATACGCGGCGACCGACGAGAAGAGAAAGGCGGCCAGTGCCATCACGGCCGTCATCAGCAGACCGAGAAGGGGGCTGTCCACAACCGTCGCATAGATCCAGGCCATCGGCAGGAGTGACAGGCAAAACGGCACAACGATCCACGGGGCTGAAGCATCCTGTTCCGTTCGCAACAGTCCTGCCGCACGCTCCGGTATTTCGGATGCACGATGGCGTGCTCGGAGTGTCTGGAGACTTTTCCAAACCGGCTCACGCAATTTCGTGAGCGTCCACAATCCGCCCGTCAACATCGCTCCAATGCCGACGTAACGAATCTGACCGTTCCAGATGGACATCACCGCTGTGAGCCCTGTCCGATCAGGAGGCAGACCATGGATGAGTCCAAAGGCAGGCATGAGAATCAGCCACCCGATGACTCCGCCGAGAAAGACGACCGCGGCTGTTTGTACACCGATGATAAATCCAACGGCGAGCAGCGCGGGCGAAAGATTGATTCCGGCATAGAACACGGTGCGCCCAACCTCGGCCGCCCCTTCCAGTGATTCTGTCCATAGGCGCAAACCGCTTTCGCCGAACTTCACCAGGCCACCGAGGAGAGCGGCTGAGAAAAGCGACCGAAAATTCCCCATTGACTCCCGCGCGCTCGGCTCAGCAGCAGCACCCACCTTGAGAACTTCCGCCGTAGCCACCCCTTCGGGGAACCGCAAGCGCGCAGTCACGATCAGCGCCCGCCGCAATGGGATCGTGAAAAGCACACCGAGCAACCCACCGACTGCCGCAATGAGAACGGTCTGCCAGTAGTCGAATTCAGTCCAATACCCGACGAGCAGCAAGGCGGGAATCGTAAAGATGACGCCGGCAGCCAACGCTTCACCCGATGAAGCCGCGGTTTGAACGATGTTGTTTTCGAGGATATTCGACTCGCGGAACAATCGCAGAATCGCCATGGAGGCGACGGCCGCTGGGATCGATGCGGATACCGTCATACCGGCAAACAAACCGAGATAGGCATTGGCAGCCGCCAAGACTGCTGCCAGAATCACCGACAGCACGACCGCTTTGACAGTAATCTCAGGGAGTGTGACGGTAGCTGGGACGAGAGGCTGATCGTCCTTCATCGGATAGATTGATCGCTCTGTGGAACCTTCCGAATCAGCGAGTCGTGCACGAACAATTCGGACAGACTTTGCCTGCACCTCGTCAAACCGACTCCCGGACGGCAAATGGTTACGCCTCAGGCAAGCGCGTAATCAACCAGCAGTGCTTCAGCTGCGTGACGGCCAGACACGAGTGCGCCATTCAGAGTGCCGCTCTCTCGGTAATCCCCGCACTGATAGAGGCCGTCGGCCACACGTGGTGGCCTCGCACTCTGTGAGGGAGGAAGCAGTTCGAGCGGAGGCAGCGAACGGCTGATTCGATCCGTCCGCAGATGGCGCCAGCCCTCAACCTGCCGGCCAAACCAGGATTGCAGAGAGGCGCGTACCGCTTGTGGCAGCTCATCGTCTCCCTCATTCCACCCGGTGACGGTCGCGGCAATGAGAGCTCGTCCAGCCGGCGCGTAAGACGGGGCTGCCTCGCTCATCACGCACACCGTGCGGACCAATCCTTCCCCCTCGCCGTTCACCATCAGCCAAGGCCCTCGTCGCGGCGCGGACGGGGCGTCGAAATAGACCGTGATCGACAGACGCGCATCAGAAGACCTCTGGGGCCCACCTCGCATGGAGGACGCGGTCGCATCATCCGTCGCCAGTACGAGTCCATCGCCCGCGATGCGCTCACCGGACATCAGGGTGACGGTTGAGCCGTCAATGCGCTGCACGGCATGATTCAAACGGACGGTGCCGTGCGGTAAGGCAGCCGCCAGTTGCTGCGCGATCGCCCCCATACCATCTTGCGGGACCGCGGTCGCTCCTCGGCAGAAGGCGGCCCAGACAAGCTCAAAAATCCAACACGGAGTGGCCAATGCGCTTTCTAAGAATACACCGCTGAAAAAGGGCTGAAAGAAGGATTTCAGCATGGAGTCCGAAAATCCGTAGGCCTGCAAGACTTCGCGTGTCGGTCGCGTGGAGTCTTCCATTGATGAACACAGCCTGTCCTGCAAGGCATCCTGTCGCAGGCCCAACAGCCGAACCTTGTCGCTCCATGAGCCAATGGAACTGCATGCTGTCGAAATGACATCCTGTGGCCGGCGCAGGGGATCGCTCACGAGATGAAATTCACCGGCATGACGAACGAACACCCCCGGATGAAATGGTTTGAGATCAAGCGAGGGATAGTCCAATACCTTTCTCGCTTCCGGATAGCCGGTGAGGAAAACTTGAAATCCACGGTCGAGGAGAAACCCTTCCACGCGATCGGTGCGAGCACGCCCACCGACGTCATCCGAGCTTTCAAACACCGTACATCCGACGCCGGCTTCTGTCAGACGACGCGCGCAGGCCAGCCCTGAGAGACCGGCACCGATGATGAGTATTCGAGGATCGGCTGTCATGCGATCCTATTGTAAAGGGACTTTTGAGGAAATAACACTATGCCCGTCCGCATAGACCACTGAGGCCAAGACTAATCGCGAAACAGTCGCACGGGGACTTTCCGGCCTTTGATTCGAGCGCGGCCGAGAAATTCGATGATACGGCCGGCAAGAGATTCCGGGACATCGACGATGGAAAATCGTTCTTCGATCTCAATCGAACCGATCACGTTGGAGTGTACCTTTGCCTCATTGGCGATGGCCCCCACGAGATCACCCGGCCTGATCCCCGCCTCGTGTCCTGCTCCCACATACACCCGTGCCATACCGGCCTCCCGACCGCCCCGACGCACTCGTCCTGTCGGCTGACGCTCCACTCCGGAAAATCCACCGTGAAACCGGCCAGGAGAACGCCCGGGCTCCCGAATCGCCCGACCGACTTCCGGTTGTCTCATCGGTGCGGTAGGAATGTCCTGCTCAGGACGGTCGCCGCCCTGCGCGCGAACTAACAACTTGATCGCCGCCGCCGCCACGTCCGCCGGCGGATGGGCGGAAAGCCGTTCGACAATGCGCTTGAAGTCCTCCAGTTGCCCGTCGCGTAACACTTCATCCATCGCCGTTTGCACGCGATCCAGTTGTTTGGCACGGAGATCGGCCACGTTCGGGATCGGCAAAACAGTGACCCGAGCTTTCGTATGCTGCTCAATTGTCCGCAACAGGCGTTGCTCACGAGGGTCGAGGATCGTGATGGCCGCACCTTCCCGGCCGGCTCGGCCGGTCCGGCCGATCCGATGCACATAGACCTCGGCGGAGGACGGGAGGTCGTAATTGATCACGTGTGATACTTGAGGTATATCCAGCCCGCGCGCAGCCACATCAGTGGCCACCAGCAGTTCGGTTTGACCGGACTTGAACGCCTGCATCACGCGGTCACGCTGTCCCTGGCTCATGCCTCCGTGAATCGCCTCGGCTCGATGGCCACGGCCCGTCAGCATCGCCGTCACTTCATCGACTTCCAGCCTGGTTCGGCAGAAGACGAGCGCCGATTTTGCACCCACCACGTCGATCACGCGGGCGAGCGCCGCCGCTCTGTGCGGCCTGGTCACTACATATGCCGTTTGCTGAACGCGTGGGGCCGTGCCGGCTTTCACCGGTTCTTTGGCGATGGTAATTTCAACCGGGTTGTGCAGATGCCGATGGGCGATCGAGCGAATTCTTGGGGGCATGGTCGCTGAAAACAAGGCCGTCTGTTTGGTCTTTGGCGTTCCGGTCAGAATCGCATCCAGATCATCGGCAAATCCCATGTCGAGCATTTCGTCTGCTTCGTCCAATACGACGATTCTCACGTCGTGCAGCTTCAGCGTGCCCCGGCGAATGTGATCCAGTGCCCGACCCGGTGTGGCGACGATCACGTCGACTCCCCGCTTCAGCGCGTGCAACTGCGGCCCGATGGCCTGTCCACCGTATACCGGTAACACAGTCATCCGTAATTCCTTCCCGTACCGCTGCACCGCTTCTCCGACTTGAATCGCCAACTCGCGGGTCGGCACGAGGACAAGCGCCGATGGTCGAGCCCTCTCGGCATGGCCGATTCGCTGCAGCATCGGCAACGCAAAGGCTGCCGTCTTGCCGGTGCCGGTCGCCGCTTGTCCAAGCAGATCCCTGCCTGCGAGAAGCGGTGGAATAGCTTCACGTTGGATGGGAGTAGGTTCTTCGTAGCCTAACGTCTCCAGTGTCGCGAGGAGAGGTGCTTCAAGTCCTAAAGCGACGAAGCCCGGTGAAAACCCAGTCGCGGTCAGGCCGGGGGACACCGACGGGTGGCTCTGTTTTGTCACAGAAGCAGCTGCCTTTCTGCCGTGGATGGTCGTGAAATCGCGGAGAGAATAGACGACGATTTACAGCAGGCTAGATGTTACGTTGAATGAAGGGGATAGCGCAAGTTCAGACCCGAACCAGTCTTCGTCCTCGTCGTCAGGCTGGTCACCGTGCAATACCTGAACTCCAGTCGAATAGAGCAGAGGATTTGATCTCAGCCTGGACATCTGCTCACAACTCGAGGCGGACAACACCGGTTTGCTCAAACACCGTCAACACCTGCCGCTGATACCACTCCGTCAGATGCGCCGCAATCCGAAAAAAGAGGCCGGTTGCTTATAGCTTCGGCAAAGCCAATGCGCGTATCGGAACGAGCCGATCTTCCGCCGGGATAAGAAACATGACCTGGGCGAGTGCTCGGTACCTCGCCTCCAACTCACGACATCGATTCACGAATCGGCCGGCGGATAGCCGGGGGAAATAGTCGCTGTGCCGCTCGTAAAAGAGTGCCCGGCGCCCCCAACGCTCTGCCTTGAAGATGCACAGCCGAGTGACCAATTCCAAAAGATGATTCGGTGATAACCGTTTGGGTCCCCCTCTCGCCGGGACGGGGAGAACAGAAGTGGATATGGTCAGCCCTTTTGTCACGTCCTTCATAGCGGTCCTCCTTGTGCTATGTGCCTGAACCATCCTCGTCAGGTTCATGCTTATGCTCTTCACGCCTTACAGTCATCATTTATATGGTGGTGTTCTTTTTATAGTCCGAGAAGATGAAAAGATCATTAGGAGAAGATGAAAACTTCTTCATAAATGAACAGAAGTGGTACATCCTCCGCAATTCTGAACAGCATGGAGAGACGGACGACAGGTAATGGCGGCTATTCCGTGCAGGTGCAACCTGAAAGGATCTCGGTGGCAATGTAGGTCAAGTTGTTGGTATAGGAAACAAATCCCTTCCGGCGCCCGAAAAGCGTCAACACACAATCTGCCCCTTTACGATCGATAAAAAATCGGTAGTCGGTACCGGAAGGTCCCGCAATAACGAAGGGGCGTGGTCCGAGATCGTATGCCGTCAGAGTGAAGACCGTCTTATCTGCAAGCGCATCCGCGGCCACCGGCTTTTCACCCTCGTGAGTCAGAATCGCCGACAGCTGTCGAGTAAACGACGTGCGGCAGGATTCTTCCGAGAGATTCGTCACATGGGCCATCGTGGCGCAGCCTGATATCGTCAAGACAGCCGTCAATGATACCGCCCAAGACCGCCGGGCAGAGCATGCCGACCGCACTAACAGAGTGACCATGGAGAGGAAGTGTAACTTCTACGCGGCAGATTGCACAATGAGTTCTTCTCACCGCTCAGGATGTCCGAAGCCGACATTGGCTATTGTAGTGGCCTGGACGGGAGGATAGGCCCCCTCGAACCTCGCCGGAAACACGTACAAGCGTTCCCCCACGGAGAGCAATAGCCGATACTCTTTTTCAGCATTATCACGCAGATATACCGGGAGCAGAGACGATGTCGGTTGTTTGTCGACCCGTGCCCAGTTCAGTCCAAGTTGTGCAGGGGCTACATACAGTCCGGCTGCAACTACGGCGAAGGCGATATAGGCCATTGACAAATCAATAACCCGATCGGTTCTACTAAATCGCACCACAATCAGCTCGAGCGCCGAGCTAAACAAGAGCAGAATCAAGGAGATGCCGACAATCGATAGAATGATAGCCGAGGTCATATAGCCGAATGTGCTCAGAAGCGGGGTTATCGCTAAGAGCCCGAGCAAGAACCATGAACCATACTGAACCAGGACCATGGAAAGTTTGAACTTAACACTCTCAGTCAAATCGTCTTGGCTCCCGATCACCGCAAGATTCGTCGTTGCCAGATACCCGAAGTAGAGCATCAGTAACAGCGGTACCCAGCTTTGACTGAAATAGGTCGCCGCCGGAACCTCCTCAAGGATCCACGAGGCTCCAAATTCTGAAAAATAGGCTTTCGTATAGATCGATCCGGCGAGATAGGCCACTCCACTGACGGCGGCCAGGCCGGCTAATGCCTTCGGCGTCTGCTCGATAAGTCGTCGAGCCCCCGCTCGGGAAGCTTCGCGTTTGTGAGAATCGTTGTGTGGCATGGCTCACGATGCAGAATATCGAAAGGGCCGGCCATTTTCCTTTGTCTTACTATATCAATGAGGCATGGATCCAGCGACTCATCCTGAGATTCAAGAAAGTAGGAATCCGACAGGAGCCGATGACCGGCACCGTGTATGTCTCACCTCACGGGTAGCATCGTGACGTGCACGGTTCGCTCACGCGGACCATCGAGTTCGATCAGCATGACCGATTGCCAGGTGCCGAGCACCGGTTTTCCGGCCGACACCGGCACTGTCAGCGACGGTCCCAAAATCGAGGAGGCCATATGAGACCAGGCATGCGCGGGATTATGCGCATGTTGAAAGCGAATCCGAGGAATCATCTCTTCGACGACCTCCAGGAGATCATCGTCGGTGCCTTCCCCGATTTCTCCGGTCGTGATAGCCGCTGTCGTATGCGTGACAAACAACACGCAGAGCCCTTCCTGCAGGTTCGCCTTCCGGATCACGGTCTGAAGCCGATCGGTCAGATCCACGATCTCTTTCGCGGCAGTCGTTCGAATGTGAAGGACTTCACCCATGGCTGTGTTTTTCTATGAGACGAAGAACACCCATCATAAAGAAGAGAATAGCCTTCCCCCACTAGGATAATCCCGGCCTCGCCGTCAGGCATCAGTATTTCTGAGTGAATGGGAAGATAGATCGAATACCTGGGAACGACGCCTTGATGACTTCTTCGGTCGGGCCGACGAGAGTCATAGCAGGATAATAGTGCCGGATCCAAAGCCGGCCCAGATACACGGGAACGAAATACATGACGAAAGCAACCACGATGACGCTTAAGCCGAGGGACAATCCGACCGTGTCGGCGGTATGGAGCAACCGTTTTCCCACAACCGCGGCTAACACTGCCGCGCCGACGATCAGCTCCATGACCCATAGGAACTGCCTCACGGTCAGTTTCACGGGTATGCATCGGGATTGCGAGACATACATGCTGCCCGGCTCTTTGGGTAGAGCGGTCAGTAGTCCATGTCCCATTCGGTGTACCATCCAACCGAGCCCAAAGCCCATGAGGCTCTGGACGACCATGGCTATGAAAGAGTCGTTGGCGACAATCGAAGCCGGCCCGATCATGAAGACCATCGGCGCCGCATACATGATGCTGCCCAGAATGTCTTCATAGGTACAGGTGCGGATAAGGTCACGGCAACTTTGTGTAAAGACGTCGGGTCTGGGGGAGCTGGAAGGAGAACCCATCAGAACATGCTGAAAGACAATGAACGGATAGACTGATTATCTCGGATACCTTCGTTGATCTCAATAAAAACGGGTTTTCTTCGACTAGCTTTTGAAGGCGGCCACAGCCTCTGCTTCCGTATGGCAAAGCTGAATGTTGCCTCCATACACGCGGTTCAAGAGATTGAACCCGCTCGCCTCCAGGGCCTCCTTGACCATTCCCTTGGCTTCGGCAATCTTCATTTCCCCTTGGACGGTATTCAGCTGCTTATGGGCCAACATCAGGACTCGGATGCCTCCACTGCTGATATAGTCGACATCTGCCAGGTTGACGATGACTTTTTTCGCGCCCGCCTCTACGAGCTTCGTCATTTCGTGAGTGCCATGTTCGGCGGTCGTGCCGGCGAGGCTGCCATGCAGCTTGACGAAGGTGATTCCGCCGTTCTCATGAGAGGTGACCATCAACGTATGTCGGGTGCCTTGGTCCATTGTCATGCTCCTTTCGTTTCAGAAAATTCGTGTTCAGCCCCTGCCCCGAGGTTCCTCAACGGGGAGACCGGGGCATCTCAGGCCTCATGCTCTCATCCTGAAAGAAGAGGCCTGTTTTGACTGGAATCGCTTATGCCATAGATTGTCCGAAAATATCAACGACACTGAGACGTACGAACCCTCGATATTCAGGCGGCCGCCTGTATCTTGGCGATGGCCTCATCAAGCGTGGGAGTGTGGATGGCCATCACCATCGCTCCGCTCAGCAGGAGCACGGTGCGGACATGTTCGTTTCCCCCGCAGAGCACCACTCGGCCACCGGTTCGGGTCATGGCCATCACGGCTTTGAGAATGACCCGGAGCCCGATCGATGAAATGTATTCGACCTGGGAGAGATCGAGCACCATCTGCTTCTCTCCCCGTTCGATATATTCCGTCAGGATGCGTTCGACCTCGGGCGCGCCATTCGTATCGAATCGCCCTTGAGGGGTCACAATCATTACGGCACCATGCTGACGCGATACAACAGTCATGTCGCTCCTCCTCTTGTCTCGGGCGTGATCCTCGCAGCTTCCACCCCGGGGGATGGTCCCGATTTCGACGGTGTTCTCACAGAGACCGACGGCTTCAGCATGCCAGCTTCTTTTTCACCGTCAGGACGTTGCGTCCCACGGCGCGATGGTACGTCACCTCGTCGAACATGGAGCGCACCAAGTGAATCCCCAACCCACCGATCTCACGCTCGTGCAGCAGCAGTGAAAGATCAGGAGGCGCGACGGTCAGCGGGTTGAACGGGATGCCGTCATCCTTAATGGTCAACACGACATACCCGTCTCGCACGTCGCCTTCCACCTCGATGCGATGCTCCGAACCATCGGGGAAGGCATACTGCACGACATTGTTAAGCAGATCATCCAGCGCCATGTTGAGGGTGGGGATCAGCGGCCTGGCACCCGCCCATTGTCTCACATATTGCTCAAACGCCATCTGCAAATCTGGAATGGCCGCCAATCGGTTGGCCATCGTTTGACGGAAAATTCCAGCCGCGACGTCGGACGGAGCGATTCCGTGATACCGCAGTCCCAACATGGTGATATCGTCCGCCTGCGCCGCATTCCCGGCAAAGTTTCTCACCGCATTCATGACCTCACCGAGGCGATCGACGACCGAGACATCCCCGGATCGATCGAGAACCGCTTTCAACCGGTCGTTGCCGAACAGTTCCCGCCGCTTATTGTCGGCTTCGGTCACCCCGTCGGTATACAAGAAGAGCTCATCGCCGGGACACAATTGAAGCGAGCTCTCCTTGTAAGCGATGCCCGGCATGGGACCCACCATGGGGCCGTCTTGCGCCATCAGCCATTCGAACTGTCCACGGCGTCGCCTCAGCAAAGGGTGATTATGTCCCGCATTCGTCGTGACGAGCTTGCCGTCCCGAAGATTGAGGATACCCAGATACAGGGTCACGAACATACAGGAATCGTTGTCCGCATTGAGCGCATCGTTCACATGGGTGACGATACTGGCGGGAGAAGGATCGGACGCCGCACGAGTCTTCACCATGATCTTGGTCATCGTCATGAAGAGCGCGGCGGGGACTCCATTACCCGACACATCGCCGATGACGAAACAGAGTCGATGGTCATCGACCATAAAGAAATCGTAAAGATCGCCACCCACCTCCATGGCCGGCTCGAGGACGGCATAGAGTTCCAGTTCCTTCCGATCCGGAAAAGCAGGAAAGACGCGCGGGAGCATACTCAGCTGGATATCCCGGCCGACATTCAATTCTTCCTGCATGCGGGCTTTCGCCGCCTCGACCAACGCCAACGAATCGGCGAGCCTCGCCTTGGCATCTTCCGCCGCTTGTTCAGCATGTTTCAAGGCCGTAATGTCGGTGGCGATCGCGACGATGCCGCCGTCGTGCGTCTTCCGCTCGTTGATCTGAATCCATTCGTCGCTCGAACGGTATTGAAGGTACGGCCCCTGCGGATTGCGGTGCATCTCGAGACGCTTCTGCACCCACGCTTCAACATCCCCGATCGCCGCAGGGATATCGCCCCGCTCAGCAGTCCGGCGAACGATCGATTCGAAGGAGTCACCGAGTTTCACTTCGGCACCGATCCCGGACATGACTTCTCGGTACTTGCGGTTGCTGAGGATCAGACGGTCCTCCGCGTCGAAAAGCGCAAACCATTGCGGGACGCTCTCAATGGCCTCGATCATCCGGGTATGGCTATCGCGTGCCAGACTGGACGCCGCCGTGACCTGCCGATCGATGATGGCCAGCAGCGTTGAGAGCGCGACGGCAACCACTGCGAGTAGATCCATCTCGATCCCCGGCGGCGCTACGCCGGCCGTCAGGCCGGAACTGCTGTAAATCGGAATCATCCCGATGACATGGGTCCCGGAAAGGGCAAGTCCCATGGCGCTCGCCTTTTCCGTCACCCGCCAGTTGCCGTGCGCGATATTCCATGCTCCGAGCACGATGACGGCGATACTCAAGGCCACGATTCCGACGATCGACACCACGAAGAGCGACACGTCATTCTGCAGATCGATCGGCTGGTGGACGGCCATCATGCTGGCGAAATGGGTCAGACTCATGAAACCACCCATCAGCATTCCCCCGGCAACAAGCCGCATCCGGCTGTCGGTATGGCTGCTGATCAAGTGCAAGGCCACGGCTCCTGTCGCTCCGGATGACAGCAGGGAAAGAACTGCAAGCTCCGCGTCATGGGCTGCCGAGACCGTCGGACAGAACGCCAGATTGCCGATGTAGTGGATGGCCCATATTTCCAGACCCGCTGCGACGGCCCCGATAGTCAGCCATCGCACCTTGACGGGACCTTGATCGGGAGCGCGCATCCGTTCGGCGATGCTGAGGATGACGTATCCGGCCGCGCCGCCCAGCAACATCGACGCAACGGCAAGCAAGGGATCGCACATTCCGAGCACGGTTGAACTCCAGTTAGGCGGCTTCCATGAACGTCTCTACCATTATGGCAACTGTCTCCGGATCTGAGTAGATCAGATTGCGCATCGTCAATGAACCGGCTGATTGAGACGGTCCCAGCGGGCAGCCCTCACCGTGGGATCGACTGACCAGTAGATGAACATCGCCTGCCCCACGATATGCTCTTTGTTGATCGGTCCCAAAAAGCGGCTATCCAGGCTCTCTTCCCGGTTGTCACCCAAGACGAAATAGGCGTCGCCAGGCACGGTCATAGGTCCGAGGTTATCACGGACATTTCCAGCCATACTGGACGGGTCAGTATGTTGCGCATACGTTTCGATGGCGGCTTCTTCGTTCACGGAGACGACTTGGTTACGAATTTCGATCCGATCGCCGGGAACTCCAATGACGCGATGCAGGAAGAGCGTGCCGTTCTCGTCAGGATAGCGATAGACGACGACATCACCCCGCTGAGGTTCACCTGCGTGATAGGCAGCGCGGTTGGCAATCACATGCTCTCCCGGCAACAGTGCCGGGATCATCGCCTCATTCGAAACCTCGAACCGATGTGATTGTGCGCGGACTGCCGGCAACAAGTCCGGCAGCCGCTCCGTCACAAAATTCCAGCGGAGTTCCTTCACCCTCGAAATCGGGTCGAGGATTTCTTTGTCATACTCCTCGACTAATCGCCGGGCTTCCGTAGCCGACAAGGCTGTGGCGTAATATTGCGCCAGGTGGTGCTCCCAAAAGTTCTCCGGGGCCAGATCGAACAGCATGAGTTTGAGTGAGCGCACAAACGATTGCGCGATAAGCTCTTTCTCCGAGGAAGTGAACGGATTGGCCAGATCGGACTCAGCCTCCAACTGGTGGCTGAAGCCCGCCACGTCCGCTTGGTCTGCGATCGTCTGGTACAAGCTACTCGATGCCACCTCCAGGCCGGCCAGCCGGTTAAAAACAGCCTCTGACTCGCTCTCACGATCCGGGAGAGCATCTGGAACAGTGCTACAGCCGGCCGAGAATCCGTACCATGCCACAAGCAGACAGAGAGCAATGCGATTCGAACATCTGCCCAGTGTGTGGGATAGGCGGGAGAGATCTTTGCGGCTCAAGCGATACCCCTCTCGAGAATGCGAGAGAATACCTCAATGGACTTTGATAGAAAAGGCCATTGAGTCAAAGCACCAGCCGATACATCACCGACCCGAACGGAGGTGAGAACCGACTATGGCGATCTCACCGCTTATATGGACGCTTTTTTGCCCGTCACGACGGCTTCTCGCGACACATTCTCTTTTCGCGGACAACCGGCACCTAGGTCTCTTCCGAGCCCACGGCTGGGACTTGTCGCAATACACTAAAGAACACGAAGACGAAACTGAAAGGAGCCTGTATGAGCCGTGTACGGATTGGATTTATAGGAATCACTGTGGTCGTCTTGATAGTGGCCGGAACGGCTACTATTCAGGCGGCGAACGAATCGTCGACCATCGCGCCGGGCGGAGGGAAAAGCCCGGTGACCGGTGGGCAGCCTGATGCGCAGAGCCCTCGGCTGGGGCCAGGGAATCGCGGTACCGGAGAACCAGGCAGACCGTTGATCGACCCCAGTCAAGTACGGTCCGCCGCGTCCGGCCCTGGTAAGATCATCGGGCAGGTGTTGTCCATCGCAGGCGATACCTACGTCGTAAGGCAACCTAACGGCCACGAAGTGACGCTCAAGTCCACGAAGGCCACCGATGTCCAATCGGTGATCAATATGGGAGAGACCGTAGAGGCTGAAGTAGATGGGGCGGGCGTGCTGACGCACATCAAACCGGCGGCCCAATGATGGTTGAAAAGACTCCTGCTGTCTTTTCCGTTCTCCATTCATGCCCCGCCATCGCGTGACGGAGTAGATCCGTCCTTTGAATTCTTGAATGATGGGGTCAGCATCCGGAGCAGGATTCGTGGTGTGAACGTAAGATCCCGATATTGCCTCGTTCCTGCCATCACGTCCGTCACCGCTTCACAAAGTCGCTGTCCCAGTCGAGCAAACGCCCACGATCGTATGCGGGGGCAGTCATACAGCAGCCGGGCCAACACTCGGCCTTTTCGCAGCTCAGGAAGGATCGTCTCGGTCAATGAGCGGTTGTACGCGTGTACGGTGAACTTCTCTTGAAGGCGTCCATCAAGCAGGGATTGTGCGGCCAGCAGGCCGCTTCGAACGGCGAACGAAATACCCTCTCCGGTAACGGGATCGGCGAAGCCTGCGGCATCACCGACCAACAATGTACGCCTTTCGACGAAAGGCCCCTGTCGCGGCCGAACGGGAATAACGAAGCCGTGCCGTTCGACCTCCGTAACGGATCCACAGCCAAGCCGGTCGAGATAGTGCGCGATCGAAGATTTCAGGTCGCTTTCCCGCTGCGCTGTCGACAGGACCCCGATCGACAGATGGTCCATTTTGGGAAAGACCCATGCATAACCATGGGGAATCGATCCAAAATCAAACCTCGCGACTCCGTGAAATGCATCTAATCGGTTATGGGGCACCGTCACCTCGTATTCAAGAGCCGGGATGAGCCTGCGTCCGTCTGCGAAACCCATTTTCCGTGCGACCGTGCTCAGCGCTCCGTCAGCCGCCACGACGAACTTGGCGCGCATCGCTCCCATGGTCGTGTCGAGCATCACGAAATCGCCGTGAAACGACACGTTTTCTACGGAGCAGCGTTGATGAACGAGAGCTCCGGCTGCTTGGGCCGCTGAAAGGATGGCAAAGTCAAACTGCGACCGCATCGTCATCGAGACAATGGGAATCGATCGATGGGTTGTAAAGGACAGTCCTGCATCGAGAACGTTTAACTGAGCGGTATGACATTCCTGCTCAACAACCTGACGCACATCGACAGGTAACGCCTGCATCGCCCGTCCAACGATGCCGCCGCCACAGGTCTTGTACCGCGGCAATGAGGCTTTTTCGAGGACTGCGACAGCCACTCCCGCTTTCGCCAACCGCCACGCGGCGATCGAACCAGCGGGTCCACTGCCGACCACGATGACGTCATGGGAAGCGTTCATGACTCAGGCCGATGGCCATTTCAAGGGATCTCGGTATCAGTACGTGAGAATCATAAGCAGCGTACTAGTTGCAGCTATACTCCACCTTCGCCCAATCGGCGTTGGAATAATTCCAATGCCATGCCGTAGCAAATTCTTGCTGCCGCCGGATCGTAGCGAGGACCTTCGTCGCGCATGAATGCGTGCGCGGCGTTGAACTCATGCCACTGGAAATGCACACCGGCATCGCTCAGCGCGTTGTAGATGAGCGTCCGCCCTTCGCGGGGAATGTGCGGGTCCTGGCGGCCCCAAATCATCAGCAACTCGCCGGTGATCTCGCCGATTCGGTCCAGGCTGTCATCGCGCATGCCCTGCCCCAGGCTGCGCTTGTGGATGTCCGTCGCGTAGAAACAGGCGGCGGCCAGCACATCGGGCTGCATCGCCGCGCGAAATGCCAGATGCCCACCAATGCAAATCCCTATCGCACCCAGCTTGCCCGTGCAGTGCAGTGACGATGCCAGATAGTCCAGCGCCGCCCGGGTATCGCTGTCGTAGCTCGACAAGGTTTTCGTAATCTTGTGCCGATTGCCACGTGCCGCGCCGACTTCGTCATAGGGAAGTACGGTGCCTGCCGGTTCCAGCTCGTGAAAAATCTCCGGCACTGCCACTACGAAGCCATGGCCCGCCAGCATCGCCGCCATGCGCCGGATCGGTCCCGTGGCCTGGAATATCTCCGAGTACAGAACCAGCCCCGGATAGCGTCCTCCCGTCACAGGGCGAAAGACATAGGTCCGCATCGGCCCCGTCGGTGTGGGAATATCGGCCGATTCGCTGTCAATGATCGTCATGTTTTCTCAGTTATGGTGGTGGGAGGTCGAAATCCTTACAGATCTTGTGTGCTAGAAACTCGTTGATCTCTCGATGGCGGGGGATTGTTGACGTCTTGCCGGCGGCGCGATTGACAGTATCCGGACCACTTTAAGCTGTATTCTTCACCCGCGTGTTCGCGCGCAATACCGTAAAACCGATGATTTCTTCACCTTCATAACGGATGATCACATCGTCATCAGTCATCTCGCTGTCCGTGGCATAGCTAGGCTTCTTGTAATTGACGTATAGCGTATCTGCCTCTGCGTCGTACGTCAGCCAGACAGCATGCGGTGGTGCCCGGTTCACGGCTGGAATCAGCTTCAAATACTCTTGGATATCGGCTATGGCCATAGCTGTCTCCTTTTCTCAAGGGAACGAACTCGACGCGTGAGAAATGCGGTAATAACAAAGCCATCATCGAGATGCTCTGGATACACGGCCACAAGGTACTTACCGTTCACCAGCTCGCGGATAGCCAGTCGCTCCCCATCACCACCAAGCAAAATGCGTTCTGGTCGAGAAACGGTCTCTATGACTTCGGAGCGCAACCCCGTAAGCTCCCCATGCTCTTCTATGATATGTGTCCATCGTTCATCCGTTAACCGAATCGGCACACCGTTCTTTAAACGACCCGATCAATCATTGCATACTTAGCAATCACTCATAGCGAGAGACTGCTTCTACAGTATGACATATTCAGCCCTCCTTCAAGCAAGTTCCAGTCCCTCTCGGCATAACCGTATTAGGCGTTCTCCAATTGTGTTAGCCTGTGTGGAGAGTGGCAGTGAGATTGGGATCTTTATGGTGCGCCTTGTCCTACTGTTGATCGTGATTGCGCTCGTTCTCGTCGGACCACAACTGTGGACCAGGCGGGTGTTTGCCAAGCATAGTGCGCCCCGCGCCGATTATCCGGGCACGGGAGGAGAATTGGCCCGGCACCTGCTCAATCGCTTCGACCTGCAACACATCAAAGTCGAACCGACCGAGAAGGGCGACCACTACGACCCAGTCACCAAAGCAGTCCGTCTCACCCCCGCGATCTTCGATGGGAAATCGCTCACGGCGATTACGATTGCCGCCCACGAGGTCGGGCACGCCATTCAAGACCACTTAGGTTATCAGCCGCTCGCGGAGCGGACAAAGCTGGTGAAGGTCGCACAAGGCGCGGAGAAAGTCGGAGCGCTCCTGATGATGGGTATTCCGGTTGCAGCGGCGGTGGCCCGCACGCCGGTCGCGAGTATCGTCGTCATGATGGCCGGCATGGCGACGATGGGGATCTCCACGCTGGTCCACCTCGTCACGCTACCGGTCGAGTGGGACGCCAGCTTCCGGCGCGCCCTCCCCGTCCTGCGGGAGGGCCAGTACCTGACGCCGGAAGATGAACAGGGAGCCCGCAGTATCCTCACCGCCGCCGCGCTGACCTATGTCGCGGCGTCTCTGGCCAGCCTACTCAACTTATGGCGCTGGATCGGGTTCCTCAGGCGATAGTCTCGACGATGCGCTCATTCGCTTACTGCCGCGGCTTGAGAGTCGCGCTCAACGCACGAGTTTCTTTTTGATCATCGCCAAGTTTTCAGGTGTTGATCGTACACGTATCGTTAGCCCCTCGGCATCGTAGGATTCGGATAAGATCCGCATCCGGCCGCGGATTTCGGCCAGAACACTTTGAGCGGTAAAGGGCAGACGGAATTCCTGGTCGATCATCTCCCTCTCAAAATATCGCATAATGCGTTCAGGTAATGCCGTCAGGTCTACCTGACTTCTCGTTGAGACACACACGGCATCGGGATATTCCAGCTGCAGTGACGCGAGATCGTCCGGTTCAAGACGATCCCGCTTATTCAACACCAAGAGGCTGGGAACATCCGTGGCTCCCACTTCGGCTAACACCTTCCGCGTGACCTCGAGTTGCGATCGGAAGGACGGATCTGAGGCATCGACGACGAACAGCAACAGCGAGGCACCTGCGGCTTCATCCAGCGTCGACTTGAACGATGCCACCAGGTCATGCGGGAGCTTCTTGATGAATCCCACCGTATCGGTCATGAGCACTTTCGGACGCGTTTCAGGATAGAGTGGACGAATCGTGGTATCGAGTGTGGCGAATAGCTTGTCGGCCACGAGTACCTCGATGCCCGTCATCGCCCGCATCAGCGACGACTTCCCCGCATTGGTATATCCGACGAGCGCAACCGTCAGTTCATTTTCCCGCCTCGCGCGGCGCGAGTCGTGCTCGTGTCCAATCGACGCCAGTTCTGACCTGAGTTCTTTCAGGCGATCGCGAATTCGTCGCTTATCAAGCTCAAGACTCGTCTCGCCTGCCCCTTTGCCGCCGATCCCTCCGCCTTGCCGCTCTCTGCCGCCGCCGGTTTCACGCAACCGCGGTGCAAGATAATTGAGCCGCGCGATCTCGACCTGGAGTCGGGCCGCTCGAGTCCGCGCGTGACGGCTGAAAATCTCAATGATGACTCCGGTCCGATCGAGCACCGGCACTCCGGTGGCACGTTCAATATTGTGTAGTTGTGACGGCGACAGATCGCCGTCCATGATGACGATCTGCGCCCGTTCGCAAGGATCGGGAAAGGACTCGCTTGGCGCATGTTCTTCACGTTCTTCCGACTCCTCCGCGTCGTCTGATCCCACAGCTTCGCCTTTCGAGGCGGCTTTGTGCATCGTCTTTTCAAATGCCCCCGCGATAGTTCCCGGCCCACCGGTCCACCGCGCCAACTCACGAAGTTTGCCCTGACCCAGAACCGTCGCCATTCTATCGGAACTGCGTTTTTGACTCACATGACCCACAACCTGATACCCGAGGGTTTTTACTAGACGGGCCAGCTCGTGCAGCGAACTATCCAGTTCCTCCCCACTCATACGAGGAGTCTGGATCGCCACCAGCACGGCACGAGATTGGGAGGTTGTCGTCATGGTGTACCGGTCCTTGGCTACAGTGTGTGTGCAAAAGTATGCATCTTAACAGGGAGTTTCGCATATAGGACACCTCGCGCTCGTCAGGGGCTGAATGGACAGTATCGACGACACAAACTCAGACCAACTGACCTGAAGTGCAGCAAATAGAAATCCCTTTGCCACCGATGCACTCGTGCCCTAAGATTTGAACGAGGAGTACGGCTATGACTACCACACCCATCCTATTTCATGACATCGATGGTGTGCTGTTCGGCGATTACGCAGGCGAATTTCAACTCCGCCCCGGGGTGAAATCGTGGCTTGGATGGGCTCACAAACACTTTCAGGTCATCTGGCTCACCTCGTGGGAGCCAGACAAGATCAAAACTCTGTTGCACGTTCTGTATTGTGAGCGGTTCCACAGCCTTCCGGAGATCCCACCGTTCCATCATGCCAACTGGACGAACTGCGAGAACAAGGTCGTCTGGCTCGAACAGGCCGCGCAGAAACTGAAGGGCCGCGAATGGTTCTGGATCGACGACGAAATCCAAAACGTGATGCCGGCGATTCAACAGGCCGGCCTCTCCCTCGACCGCTGCATCCACTCGAATCCGAACGGGCGGGATGAACTTCTCGTTCTCCAAGCCACCCTCGTTGACCGGCTTGAAGGGATAAGAACGAACGCCGACGGTACGGTCGGCAACGAAGAAGCAGCATAATCAGTCTTCCCGTCTCTCCCGGTCGGTGATCATGATCTCATAAAAGCAGAACGGCATAGAGAGGATGGATCAGCCGTCCTTCACGCACCGCGCGAAGAATGAGACACGAGAACTTCACGTGACCGTTTCATACGCGTGATTGAGTTTCCCATGGCATATTACGTATTGATACTGTTTGTAATGACTACGTACGTGTCTTATCGTATACTTACTCACAGGTCCTCCGCTCATAACCCATTCGAGGCAGGTTCTGTTTCGCTGAGCTCACACACGCATGCGAGCGATTCTATGGCCGCTGCAACTGTTCATTGCCATTTTTCTGTTCAGTACCCCCGCCTTCTCGTTCACTGCCCTGGTCGTTTCAGTCAAGGACGGTGACACGATTGAAGTCTTGTCTCATGGGCGAGCAAAACGGATTCGCTTGCGCGGTATCGATTGCCCGGAGAAACGCCAAGCCTTTGGATACCGGGCAAAACTCGCCACGTCTGTCTTGACTTTCGGGCAGGCCGTCACGATTCATCCGCATGAAAAAGATAGATACGGGAGGCTGGTTGCCGACGTGAGCCTCGCGGACGAGACCAACGTGAACCAGCTCTTGGTCAAGGACGGGTGGTGCTGGTGGTATCGGAAGTATGCGCCGGATGACACGGTTCTTGAAACGTTAGAGACTGAAGCACGCCGAACCAAACGAGGGCTTTGAGTCGATCCCAATCCCGTCCCTCCGTGGGTCTATCGTAAGATGAAACACAGGCAATCCGTCGGCGTCTCGGAGCACGTGCCCTAGCAAGACGTGCAACCGCCTTCCTTTCTCCCCCTTACTTCTCGGATAGGTGCGTGACCGCTTGTTCGGCGTGTTTCGTCGCCACGTCCGCATGACCCGCTTTCCCATGCTCAATGGCATTTTTCAGCTCCGTGACTCCAGCATCCACATGCGACCCCTTGCTTGCCTGCAGGGCATGCTGCAGCGCATCCTCCGCGGTTTTCAGGAGGGCACCCACATGCCCCTGTTTACCATGATCTACCGCTTCTTGAGCGAGTTTGACAGCGTCCTGGCGGTGCTGCTCCTCGGAACGCATCACATCCCGTCGCGCCCCACCCTCACCGTATACCGGTTGCAACGGGAGCACTGTGGTGGTGACGAGGACGAACACTGCGGCCAGCGTAACGGCGAGTTGCGTGGTCAATCGTGTCATCGGCATTCTCCCTTCTCTAAAGAAATGAACCGACCTTCGTGAAAACCTCTTTTCAAAGTGAGGGCCATCGAATGATACCTGCTATTTTTGGCATTGTACCATGCGTGCTCCCAGAACTGGGATTGAGCAGCAGGCTCGTGTCAGGAAGCCTTGGCAGGTCGCGGGCGCAGTTCAGCCTGCACGCGTTCAAGCACAAACAGCTTCAAGAGGGTTTGATACGGGACGTCTCGCTTGTTGGCCAAGGTCTTGAGTTGGTCGAGCAGCGACTTGGGCAGGAGCTAATAAACAGGGAGCCGAGGAGATATCTTGTTCAGGCGATTGGGAGTTTCACTGCGGTTCGCTCTCCAGTTGCTTCATTTTGAAGCACGAGTTGTCCCGCATCTTCCCGCGACAGTTGCTCGTTGGCATTGAGCAATTCAATCCCATACACCGTGCCATCAGGTGCAAGATCCACATTGATCTCGTCGCTGACATGAATCGTTTCTACTTCGGATGTCTTGGCATGCAAACGAAGGTATGCGACGTTATGGCGTGGATCATAGCTGAGTTTCATGCGAACCTCCCGAACCCTTTAAGTTAGGATGCACTGTCCAAGACACTTCCGGTTACACGCCAACGCAGCGTCGCTTCGTGCGTTCTCAGGCTTCAACCAAGACAGCTCTCCGCACTCGTGGCGCGCCAGCCTTACGAGCTTGCCACAGATCATATGCGGCCTGCTGCGCCAACCATGCATCAGCTCGGCCTCCGTGTTTCACCCCGAGCCATCCCTCTAATCGCAGCGCCATTTCTGGTGAGATTGCCGCACGCCCATTTAAGACACGTGACAGGGCCGCGCGAGTCACTCCCAGTTGCGTTGCAGCTTGCGTGACTGTTAAACCCAAGGCGGGCAAAATATCCTCTCGCAATGTTTCTCCCGGATGGGGTGGATTATGCATGCGGCTCATGTTCTGTGCCTCCTAATGATAATCACGGTAATCGACAGATACAGCATCTTCGCCGTCGAACCCAAAGGTCAATCGCCAATTGCCACTTACTGACACCGCATGGTGTCCGGCAAGATTGCCGACTAATGCATGCTGTATAGCGTAGCGTTCCACATGTCAAGAACGAGGTCATGTGCAACCAGGCATGGGTGCCTGCCAAAAACTGAAACTTCTCATGCCGGGCTAGTATAGTGATAGCAGTTGCAAACACCATGTCTTCCAGGGTGGGAATCGAACCATGCTCGTGCACATCATTGCGGACTACGGTACCGGGGATCTCGCGTTCGCCGAGGTCATCCAACGCATCAAGGTTCACTTACCGGATGCCGAATCGGTGCCCCTCCCAGTGCCGCCCTTCTCGACGCTGGCAGCCGGGTTTTGCATCGCGCAGCTCGGCCTCCATCCCGCGACGTCCGGCACGCTCATCTATCACAACGTCGCGCCCCGCGAAGACGATCCCTCGATCCGTCCCGAGAACGCCGGCGAACGGTTAGCTTACGCCCGACTCCCTACCGGCACGCGCGTCATCGGCGTGAATGCCGGGTACGCGTTCTCCTTCATCAAGGACGCCGCGGAGAAGTTTCGATGGGCGGCCTCGCCGGCCGAAGGCAGTCAGTTTCGTTCCCGCGATATTTTTCCACAAGCAGCGGCCGCCATCGCACTCGGGGTCCCTGGTGCATTGGGCGACGACATCGATCGGCGTCTGATTCCCGACCCTCCGGATTCGGTGATCGCGTACGTCGATGGCTACGGCAACATCAAGACGACGATTGCCTACGACCCGGCGCGCGTCAAACCTGGCAAGCGCATCACGATTCGCATTCTCGATCAGAACCACGAAGCGATGGTGAGCGACGGCGCCTTCGCCGTGCCGCATGGCGAGATGGCGTTTGCTCCAGGCAGCAGCGGCTGGCGTACCAAAGAAGGCAAGGACGTGCAGTGGATCGAAGTCTTTCTCCGTGGCGGAAATGCCTGGGAGCGGTTTGGACGGCCTCCGATCGGCTCGTGCATTGTCATTGGCTCATAGTCCGACCGAAAACGTTTCCGCTTCAAACCGTTCGGTCAGATTGATGACTTCCTTTGGGGCTGAGGTCTTGATGCAGGGCACTTCGGCCATGTGGGCTCTCTCCAAGAGATGAAGAAAGTTTCCCAGAGAGAGTTGAGATGGATGGGGCAATGGCTAACGAGGAGAAATAGAAGATTGGCTACGACTCATCGATGCTCATCATACATCCATTGACGCTCCGTTCTTCTTTAACCACTCCTTGCGCTCTCGATAATTCGGCATGACTTTATCTACTTCATTCCAGAAGGCATCGGTATGGTTAAGATAGTGGGAGTCGGACATCGAGTTATCCGTACAGCACACGTCGCAGACGTTCGAGCGCCTGCTCACGTTTGGCAGGCGCCATGCGCCGGATATTCTGCAATTTCCACTGAACCGCCGGCAAATCGGCGACACCCGTCTGATTCAAGAGTCCCCAATCCGGTTCACCGCGCTTGAAGCTCAATAAAAACTGACGCTGGCGCTCAGTCAGCTTGGCCCGAATGAGGGAAATCATGGTCTCGCGCGTCTGTTCCAGCTCCTTCACCGTAACTGGCTCCAGTGCCATACCATGAAATTGTTCCTCAAAGATGGTTGCAAGCGGCTGCCTGCTTGGTGCCAGCAATTCAGCAAGAGGGCGGTCGCTGCTGAGTAGATAGATGACAAACACCTCCAACAGACTATCGGTGAATCCCTCATGTTTCAGCAACAGCTGCACATCGAACAGATCGCGCGGATGCTGTCGATCCAGCGCCGCACAAAGCTTGCCCGCATAGAGATCATCCAGATGGACGACTGGTACCTCGATATAGCCAAATTGTGCTTCCACTGTCGGACTAACGCCTCGCATCGCCGGCTCGCGCACACAACCGCGCAACACAGGCGAAACCTCAATCTTCACTCGCGCGCGTCCTCGCCACGGAACCAGTTTGATCACTTGCCCTTCGGCTGGGGTCCGTTCCACACGGATGCCTTTCAATTGTCTTTCGATGGCAGATGCAATCCGTTTCAACGCTGCTCCAATCTCACTAAGGCTGGCCGCACGGTCCTTTATCGGTATATAGGTGAGATCGATGTCAACCGATAAACGAGGCAGATCCCGCACAAAGAGATTGATGGCCGTTCCGCCTTTGAGCGCAAAGCAATGTTCCTTCGCCACAAGCGGCAACACATCCATCAAGAGCGCCACTTGCGGGTAGTATGGATTATCGTTGGAGAGCAACGAACCGCTCCGGGACTGTAATCAAGAACCGGCTATCGAGCCGCCCGCCGCGCGTCACCAGCCGCTTGCCATGCCCGATCGTAATCCGATCGATCTTCAGCTTGCGGCTCCACGGCATATCCTGACGTGTCGCCAGAAACAAAAACAGCCGCCTCACCTTGATACTGCAACAACTCTCCAATAATTGCTGCACGAGTGCGGGCCTGAGCGCGGACAATCCCTCGAATAATTCTGCTGCATGCGTAAAGCCGGCTGTCGTCTCGTCCACCAGACTCAAGACTTCCAGAATAGCCCGTTCCGGCGAGGAGATAGTCAATGTCCAATCCCGAATGCGCGTCGACAAGTTCGCCAGTCCTGCTTGTGTCGTCGTCGTCTCGAACAGACGCTGACTATGGAGCACCAATGTCTGTTGAATCGTGATGGCCGTGGCCCAGGCTGGGAGGCGAGCGACGATTTTGCTGTGACTCCAGAGATGGATACGCGACTCACCGCCCAGCGGAAGGTAATGGGCCAGCCCCTGGAGATTCAGCGCTGAAAGTCCGCCCACATGGATGGGCAGTTTTGCAAGCCGTTGCACGGCCAGCACCACCCCCTGCCAACCCACCGGCGAAGCAGGGCGCGCATAGGCGCCGTGCGCCAACTGGGTCAACCAGCCGCTTGCCACATATTTGCGCACCAATTGCGGCGAAATCCCTCGCTCTGTCAGCCATGCGCTCGGAACGGCAACTCCTTCCGGCAGATCCGTGAGCAACGGGCTGAGCAGACGGTTTGGAGTTCCCTTCTTTGATAGACCCATGGTGTATCCCTTGCCAAAACGGCAAACCGTGGTTTACACGGTTAACGAAGAATAAACCGATGGTTTATAAATGTCTACTTATGTAAACCAATGGTTTAGCGAAGGGGATTTTGCAGACCCAGCCTATGCAAATGGACCGTGACATAAACCGAAAAACGGTTAGCGGCTGGTTGGTTCACCCACCTTCACGCATACGCGTCCGGTCAGGCAAGCGCATCACGATTCGCATTTGTGATCAGAGCCACGAGGCGATGGTGAGCGATGGCGCCTTCGCCGTGCCGCATGGCGAGATGGCGTTTGCTCCAGGTAGCAGCGGCTGGCGCACCAAAGAAGGCAGGGACGTACAGTGGATCGAAATCTTTCTCCGTGGCGGAAATGCCTGGGAACGCTTTGGACAACCTCCGATCGGCTCGTCCATTGTCATCAGCTCATAGCCAGAACGAAACTATTCCGCCTCAAGCCGATCGGTGAGATCCACAGCCTCCTTCGGAGCTGACGTTTTGATGCGAAACACTTGGGACATATGGGATGTCGCTAAGGATTATGCTCGTCGATAAAGTAGCCTGTCCCCTTTTCATGCGTGTCCCCTTTTCATGCGGCCATGCCCAGTTCTCTCGACTGCGTGCTCTCACTGGCCTTTTGGTTTCCACTCACTCGCCAGTTTTTTGGCCTCGGCAATTTGAGCCGGTGTCATCTCCTTGGCCAGTAAGTCGCGCAGCATGGGCGCCGGCTTATCCCCGTTCGTCGCAGCCAGGCTCAACCACTTATATGCCTGGACCTTATCTTTCGGCACTCCGTCCCCATCATCGTACAGGATAGCGAGTTTCGTTTGAGCAAGCGCCTCGCCTTGGTTTGCCGCCAGGCGGAACCATCGCAACGCTTGCTGATAATCTTTCGACCCGCCTTCTCCATTAAAATACAACGTGCCAAGGCTGAACTGCGCCTTGGCCTGTCCCTGTGTCGCCGCTTTGGCATACCATCTCCTGGCTTGCACATCGTCCTGCGGCACACCGCGGCCCTTGTGATACAGCATCCCCACATGATACTGAGCCAGCGCATCGCCCTGCTCTGCCAGCGGCTGCCACTCACGCAAGGCTGTAGCGTAGTCTTCACGGTCATGAGCCGTCATGCCAGCCTGAAAATCGGCCCATGCGGGCAGGGCGAGACAGAAGATCGACAACACCAAAGTTATAGGAAATCGGATAACCATGTGCATCTCTTAGAGTAGCGCATTCTAAAAGGATCGCTACGGAAGGAGCAAGGCTCCACACATGGCATTCAGCGTCCGAGCATAAGCAAAGCTCAGTAGTGATCGATGGTGAGCCACTCAGGAAGAAAGAGGAAATGCAAAAGTCCCTCAGTCATTTTTGCTCGTCCCGGAGAGCAACGATGTGAAAGCCTTTTCTAGGACCGCCGACATCCATCCCGACGACAATGGAACCGGCTCGTGGCAAATCATACTGATTCAAGAGGAAGAAAAGAATCCCGGTACCTTTTTCGTTTCTCCGGTTCCCTGGTGCGTTAGGCGACGACATCGACCGGCGTCTGATTCCCGACCCTCCGGCTTCAGTGATCGCGTACGTCGATGGCTACGGTAACATCAAGACGACGATTGCCTACAACCCGGCACGCGTCAAACCAGGCAAGCGCATCACGATTCGCATTCTCGATCAGAGCCACGAGGCGATGGTGAGCGACGGCGCCTTCGCCGTGCCACATGGCGAGATGGCCTTTGCTCCCGGCAGCAGCGGCTGGCGTACCAAAGACGGCAGGGACGTGCAGTGGATCGAAGTCTTTCTCCGTGGCGGAAATGCTTGGGAGCGGTTTGGACGGCCTCCAATCGGCTCGTCCGTTGTCATCAGCTCATAGCCTGACCGAAAACTTTTTCAGTAAGCTGACCTTTGGCGGCCTAACCGGTCGCAAACTGGCGAACCAGTCCAGCCAGCGTCATATTTTCAGCGATCACATCATGGGGAATTAGGACATACTTCCAGGGCTTGTTACCGTTACTGAGAGCGTGGGTGGTGGCGCGGGTGCACCACAGGACGGCAGCGTCTTTTTTGGCTAGCACTTCTGGCGAGGTCAGTTCGTTCTTGGCTTTGGGTTCCAGCATATAGATGCAGTCTGCAGTCTGCGCTACAAAGTCTGGCTGGTAGTCGTGCTGGGAGACACCCAGCTTGTAGGAAATCTGAAATTGTCCTTGTGCAGGTCGAAACCACTTCTGGGAGTCACGGTCAAGAATGATAGCCAGTCGCCGCTCTGTGTCAGAATCAAACTTTTGGACGGAATATAGACCTCGCTGGAACCCGCCAAAGAGCATTTGTCCGACCCGGGACGGGTTCGTGACCGTCTGACGAAAATCTTGAATAGGCTCACCGTCTTTTGCTGTATACGCACTGGGCTTCAGATCCGTGAATCCCTTGCTGACAACTACATCGTAGCCGCCAGTCTTTTCCCACTGGTGTTCCTGCATCTGTGCATGAACGAAGGCTGCAAGTGGCTTCTGATGATAGATGAGCACATTTCTCGTGTCCTCCTCTGACAAATACGACCGGAGATGCATGACCAATTGTCCTACGAGATCATAGAGCAGATCAGAGTGTTCGTCGTAGCTGATGTCATCGAAGTCGACGAGGCCTCGAACCACATAGTCTTCAAGCCGTTGCTCAGCCTCCATTCTCCCACCAAAGCTCAACGTCTCCTGTTCATGGGTCCGAAGGTGCTGAATCAGGAGATCCCGCTCAACCGGCTGATAATTAATATTTGAACAATCCAGCGTGAAGGGATGAAAGCCTGTCGTGACCTCTCCTTTGGGCACGACCAGAATCCTAGGAATATCGATTGTTTGTTGCACAACCAGCTGCGTGGTCTTCGCAACTATCGACGAGATATTTGGCATTGGCGCCATCCCCGGTAAAGCCTGCTGGCTTGAGCGACGGATTGCTTCACCTCTTCTATAATCTTGGCCTGAATATCCGGCTTCAAAAGCTCGGCCGATGAAGGGAGGCTTTCATATTTTTGAATGATCTTGTACGTAACCTGTGCAATCCCCCGTTCCAGCTCACCTGAAAAGATCTGAGTGGCTTGTACACCTCCCCCTGCAGAACCAGTGATAGAAGCCCCGTGCAATTCCTCCTCGATTTTTGACTGAGCCACGACGGTTTTCATCTTCTGGAGATTGGTAGCTGGATCAAGCTCCACCTTTGTCAATCGGATCACGGAGTCTGGCTTATTCGCCTCGTCGACGATTTCTTGAAATCTGTCATGGGCCACAATGTTCAGCCGATCGACGGTGCTGCCGCCCGTACGCTTGCCATAGGGAAGACGAAGGCCGCGCCCAATGGATTGCTCGATCAGTGTTCTCGCGTTCGCGGCTCGAAGAGGGACGATGGTATAGAGATTCGTCACGTCCCAGCCTTCTTTTAACATATTGACGTGAATCACAATCTCGGTCGGCTCATCTGGACTTTCTACAGTCAGCAGGCGCTGAACCATCTCGTCTTCTTCCGCACCGGTCCTGCTGGAGTCCACCTGGATGACCTTGTTCTTATAGCGGCCCTCAAAAAGGGATTGAAACTGTTGCATCAGTTGCCCGGCATGAGTCGTGTCGCGGGCAATAATGAGCATGAAGGGCTTGACCACCCGCTGCCCTGTCTGTCGTGCGTAGGTTTCCAGCTCGACTTTGGTGTTTTCGTGGAGACGTATGCCATCCTCTAGCTTGATCTGTTCTAATTGCGCTGCATTGAACTGACTGGGATTGAAATTCTTTTGTGTCACCACAGCCGGCTCTTTGACAAAGCCGTCGGCCATCGCTTGGGCTAAAGGGTAAGTGTAGATCACATTCTTAAACCAGACCGGGCCTTTGGATGATTCCACAAACGGAGTAGCCGTGAGTTCCAACCCGAGGACCGGTTTCAATTCATTGATGGCCCGAACACCGGCAGAAGCTCGATAACGGTGCGACTCGTCCATGAGCAAGACGAGATCTTCCAGGCCTGCCAAATACTCGAAGTAGCTCTGACCGATGTATTCAGATAGACGCTTAATCCGTGGCGCTTTCCCGCCACGGACTTCCGAATTGATCTTCGAGATGTTGAAGATATTGATGTGTATCTCTTGGCCGAACCCCGGCAATGATGTATGGCGAGCTGCGACGCCGGACTCGTAATTGTCGCCCGTGATGATTGTGGGTGGTTCCGTTGCAAAATCAGCGACCCCGGCAAAGACGTACTTCGGAGTGTTTGGTGTAAAGTCAGTAATTAGTTTGTTATAGATCGTGAGATTCGGTGCCAGCACAAAGAAGTGATTAATTCCATGCGCAGTATGCAAATAGCTGATGAAAGCACCCATGAGCCGGGTTTTGCCCACCCCGGTAGCCAGCGCAAAACAGAGAGAAGGAAACTCTCGCTCAAAGTCGGTGACAGTCGAAAACTCGCTCTTGATCGCAGCCAGCGCCGTGGCGACGTCGGCTCCCTTCTTCGGGGGGACTATCTCAGTCACACGATCGAGAATCTCCAACGAATGTCGTTGTGGTAATCGAAGGCTGAGACGTCCTGCTATGGCGTTGACATTCCGATTCACGATTTTCCCCCTTCGCCGAGGAGATCCATCTGACCTGGCGGGGTTGGGGCCTTTGGCAAATTCTCGATCTTCAGGCTGTAATCGTCATGGCCCCATTCGCAGCGGGAAAGGACCGTCTTGGGGATCTTCTTGATCGTAAGATTGGGGTATTTGTCCGGCTTGCCTCGGAAAGCAGAACACATCACCAAGAGCGATCGACCTTCGCCGACCTCATCACTCAAGGCCTGCAACTGATCGTGGCTCAAATTCTGTGTGGTGACGTAGATGAAGTCCCGTTCAGAGGAATGCCCCTGCTGCCAATAGACCGTGTCACTCGGCGCATAGGTGAAGCCTTCCAGTTTGCAGACGGCCTGAGCCAGCATGGTCGGATTGTAGGCCTTGTTGATGACCCAGTGCCCCACTTGTCACGCTCCAACAACGAGGGCGCAAGGTGGTAGTAGCGGAAGCCTCCACCGCCTTTCCAGCCAACGATATCCGTAATTCCCCGTGGGTCATCTCCATCTATGACGCTTGTGAGACGAGGTATGACATGGGTATGGCAATGCTCTCCCAGCTCCACGAGGATCCAACGGCGCCCCAGCTTGTGTGCCACAGCACCGGTTGTTCCAGAGCCCGCGAATGAATCAAGAACTAAATCACCAGGATCAGTCGACATTTCGATTATCCGGCGAAGCAGCTGCTCAGGCTTCTTGCTTCGAGGAAAGTCGACACCTCCTTCATTTGCTATATCAGCTTTGGGGATTTCTGCATGCGACCATACATTCGTGATACTGCTGGCTTTAACAATATGTCCATCATCGAGCTGCGCAGTATCTTTCAACCACGCGAACAACTCGGCATTAAAGTAGTATAGAGTTGTTGGGTTCCCTTCGTGTTTTCCCCTGCTTGGAACGTAGTCAACCGTGTACAAATGCGACTTGTCCATTCGACCAACAAGATCTCTCTGGAACTCGTTCTCCTTCTGGATTTGATTCGTTCGAAAGAGAGAATCAAAGAGCCGCGCGAACTCCTTTCTAATTTCCGTTTCGCGCTCCTCAAAGCGCCCTAAGGGAATCGTTTCTATTTTGAAGTTGGAATGCTTGTAGAGTTTTACCGGAAGCCCATTAGACTTGGCTGTAAATTCTGCCACCAGCTCCCGTTTGCCAGAGTCTACCAGAGCCTTGTTATATCGTTTCATAGTCCTGGCATCTAAGTTCTGGAAGGAAAGGACCTTCTTCGTCGGCAGGTTGCTTTTCTTATAAAGAAGGATGCTCTCTCCGGTATTTACAATAAATCCACCAAGACCGAGTCCAGCAGCACCTGACCTCTCGTATGTGATCTGTGCCACGAAATTGACCCTCAAAAATATTTCGTCGAGCAACACCTTGCAGTAGTGAACCTCCATATCGTCCAAGTGAATCCAAAAAAGGCCACCTTCGGCGAGTAGTCGATGGAGTAATTCCAAACGGTCTCTCATCAGGCTAAGCCATAAAGAGTGCTCTATTCCGTCGTCGTAATGTTCAAACGCCTGACCTGTATTAAATGGCGGGTCGACATAGATACACTTAATTTTTCCAGTGAACTCCTGTTCCAGCGCTTTGAGAGCAAGCAGGTTGTCGCCGAAGATGAGGCGGTTGTCGAAGATGTCGTGGTCACTTACCCGATGTG
>CAZPNQ010000032.1:0-37784 GCA_964587955.1 uncultured Nitrospira sp. | reverse complement strand
ACTTGCGCCTGCCCGCCCAACTTGCCTTCCGTACCCACTTCGCGAGCCACGCGGGTGACTTCTGCGGCGAAACTGCGAAGCTGATCCACCATCGTATTGATGGTGTCTTTGAGTTGGAGGATCTCACCTCGTACATCGACCGTGATCTTCTTTGACAAGTCGCCGTTCGCTACGGCGGTGGTCACATCGGCAATGTTCCGTACTTGGCCGGTCAGGTTGCTCGCCATGGCGTTGACGCTGTCGGTCAAGTCCTTCCACGTGCCGGCAACCCCCGGCACGACGGCCTGCCCGCCGAGTTTGCCTTCCGTTCCCACTTCCCGAGCCACGCGCGTGACTTCCGACCCGAAGCTCCGCAGCTGGTCCACCATCGTATTGATCGCTTCCTTGAGCTGGAGAATCTCCCCGCGCACGTCGGCGGTGATCTTTTTCGACAAGTCGCCGTTCGCCACCGCAATCGTCACGTCCGCGATGTTCCGCACTTGATTGGTGAGGTTGCTCGCCATGGAATTGACGTTTTCGGTCAAGTCCTTCCACGTGCCGGCAACCCCCGGCACGACCGCCTGCCCGCCCAGCTTGCCTTCCGTCCCCACTTCCCGCGCCACGCGGGTGACTTCCGCGGCAAAGGCATCGAGCTGGCGAACCATTTCATTGACCGTTCGGGCGGTCTTGAGAAATTCGCCTTTCAGGGCATGGTCTTCTGTCTCCAACGCGACTGTTTGGGTCAGATCCCCTTTGGCTACGCCCCCGATGACACGCGCCATTTCATTCGTTGGACGAACGAGATCTTCAATAAGTCCATTGAATGCTTCGATTTCAGATTTCCAGGCCCCGGTCGCATCAGGAATCGATACACGTTCGGACAGCCGGCCTTTTTTACCGACTACATGACTGACTCGTTTGATTTCTTCGATGATTTTGTCATTATGCTCGATGATCGCATTTAATTCGTCGGCGATCTTGCCGCCGATCCCCGTCCACTCCAAAGGCACTTGCGTCTTGAAGTCACCTTTTCTGATGGACTTCAAAACTTGCAAAAGGACTTTTGGATCCAACACTTCCTCAGAAAGAGTGCGTTTCATCGACAATATCCTTTGTTTGTCTGTGTAGAGAAGCCGACAATGAACACATCTATTCCCCAAAGACCCAAAGCATCAATCGTCTAAGGTAGAGGAAGTCGAAAAGGAACTAGGGTTGTCCCGAGTATGATCGCTATTTTTCAATCGCCAGAAAGGGCGCACGGTAACTGAGCCGTTCTGGGATGTGAGAGAGTATGAGATATCTGCATCCCAGCACGGCTCACCAAACGATCTTCTAGGGTCCATAGCTTCATCCGAAGGAATTCGGAAACGGAGCCTGTACTTTACCGCGCAGCTGAATTAAATGAAACTGCCAAGGGCTAAAACTAGGGTTTGTCCTAGGGATAATTGAATTGAGCTGTAAATTAAATGATCTGTAGAGATGCAGACGGTATCCGTCACAGACGAGGTAACGCTTTACTGTCGCGAGCTTGGTACCCGTCGTCTGTTGGTGGGCTTGAATTTTTCGGCACAGCCTCAATCTGTGGGCATTCGGATTCGCGGCAGGATTCTGCTCTCCACCGGTCTGGATCGCTGCAATGAACGATTGGATGGTGAGTTGAAGCTACGTGGCAATGAAGGCGTTATCGCCGATATCGAATAAGAATATCCGCGACCACATGGGCTTAGCCATAGTTAGCGGCCGAATTGACTGTATTTTGAGGAGGGAAGCGGGGATCGACTATTCATATGTCGATCCCCGCCCTACGTTTTAAAAGTGTACTGCCAGCCCTCCCACGAAATGGCTGGCCTTGTAGTCACCTTGGACACCGGCTGTGGTTCCTTGCAGCTGAGAAAAGTCGAACCCGGCATAGTTGAACTTATATTCGCCAAAGATGGCCACGTTGCGGTGGACAAAGTATCGTAAGCCTGCCAACGCATTCACCCCGACTTCGGCATTGTCCGTACTGCGCCCGAACTGGTTGGATGTTTCAGCAAAGAATATCGCCGGTCCGGCTCCGGCGTAGACTTGTAACGGGCACCGCTCATTCTCCTCCAGCGGCGAGCGATCATCATAATAATGATCGTACCGCCCATCCCTCTCGTAATGGCGGCCATCTTTATCATAGGTCGTCCCGTGACGAGTGCGATCGTAACGATCGCGATGGTAGTCCCGACAGCCCAGCCTTTTTCTGGCGATGACATTAAAGGCCAAGGTGGCCACACGGAGGTATGAGCCGGGAAAGGTATTCGTCTGCTCCAAATGCGGCGTGGTGTTGAACCCTTCCACTTCAAGACCTAACCAGTTCAATCGCCCGGGGTGGAAGTACCCGAGCTTCATCCCATAGATCACCGAATTCGCGAGATCGAAGCTCGGAATGTCTTGGCCCGCCAGCGTGCCGCGCCCATCGGTATCTGCAAAACTATGTCCCAACGTAAACCCGCCAAAGCCGGCCACATAGAGTTCACCCTCCCGTCGCCGCTCCACGACACGCTCTTCCACGACCACTCGATCACGCGGACCACGCTCTTCCACGATGACCTCATCACGTTGAACCGTCCGCCCGGTGTCGGATTCAATGATCCGATCAGGAACCGCGGTCTGTGCATACGAGACCGTGGCACTCACCAGTATGCTGAGTATTCCGAGCAGGACACTTCGTCTCATCGATGTCATATTTCACACCTCCAAGTAAAAAATGTTCAGTGACGCGGAGATGCTGCACAATATGCGCCACGATGCACAGGTGTTGTTACGTAGCTGTGTGACACGAGCCATCCTTCCGTTCACATCATAAATCCAGCCTTTTCTTTTGGAACCTCGGAACAACGGGCCATAAAGCAGATCGAGGGCGACAAACAATTTGCGAAAGAACATGGACAGACCGTCCGCATCGCACAAATGATCCCAGTTAGCTTCGGCTACCCCTTCAGCACGCCGGGACTGCGCTTAGACGACGTGTTGGTCCTTGAATGGGCTCTCTTAAACGGACACCTAGGGTTATTTCGAAAAGGAAAGAATGTGCGTTAGCGTGAGAAGCAGGATAATGAGCCCGGTGGAGGTATAACGGATCGTTTAGGTAAACGTGAACGTAAAATTTTCCCGTCTGGGAAGTTCCACTTTCGAAAGGAAGCAGGGCTTTTTATCCGCAGTTCCGGATGGCGAAATGATGAGTACAGGATGTTTGCAGAATGAGCAGGTTATTCGCCAGAGGTTTCAGCGAAGGATATCTTTCGTGCTGGTGATGAGCAGGCAGGTGCAGCCGGTCTCGCTCCAGACACGTTCGTCGCTCGTGCCTGGCTCACTGTAGTTATAGTCGCCCGGGAAGAGTTTATGCTCGTCGATCCACAGCTCTCCGTGGAGGAGATACAGCTCTTCTATGCCCTCATGGATATGCCCGGGGTAGTTCACGCCGGGCGCGAGACGTACGAGCATGCTCACTCGGTGCCTTTCTGTATCTGTCGCGAGCAGCTTACATTCGATCCCGGGCAAGACCTGTTCCCATTCCGGTGCGGACCACCGTTGCGCCTGCGTGGTCACCGGCTGTTTGCCGGTCTCCTGAGCGATACGAAATGCCAGGCGTGCCTGCAGCGACGTGGTCGGGCGCAATACATCGGTCGGCCATGAAACGAACCGATCGACTATCGGTCGGAGGCTCTCCCACTCGCGCTGGCAGACTACACACGAGGCAATGTGGGTTCGGGTCACAGGCACTTCATGCGCAAGCAAGGCCTGCAGGGCATAGGCGCACGTGATTTCGCTCCACTCACAGATGTCCCTCCCGGAGGGACCATCGTTCATTGCTTCCAGGGTCAATCTCTGCCGTAAACTATGCAGCCCCGAACGAATGTGCGTTTTGACGGCATCAAGCGGCTGATTCAGTCGTGCCGCGGTTTCGGCAAGCGCACGCCCGGCGAAGAATGCCGTTTCAATCGCCCTGCGCTCGTCCGGCTCCAGTGCCGCCAATGCCGAGCCCAGCGCCTCACCCTGCTCACGCAGCTTCACTTTCTCTTGTGGATCGGCCGTGGCTTCGATCAGCAGCCGTAGATCGCCGCTATGGCTGTGTTTCCTCCGGCTCTCGAATCGCAACCAGTCGATCGCCCGTGAGCGCGCCTGCTTCATAATCCAGCCAAGCACCGTGCCATTCGCGGCGTCGTAACGCGATGCCCGCTGCCAGATATTGTGAAATACATCGATGGTGAGTTCTTCGGCGGTTTCGCGATTGGCCGCGATTCGCATGATGAGAGTGAAGACCAGGCGATGAGCCATTTCGTAGATCGCCTGCAACGCGCGCTGGTCGCGGGCGGCAATCGACCGGACGAGCGTCACCCAGTCCTGTTCCAGCACCGGATTCTTAGACTTGGCATAAAGTACGTCGCCGAGCGTGGCCGCAGGTTTATGTGGATGCTCTATAGGCATTGCCGGCAGATTCGCGATTTTTCACATTCACTGTCGCGCCGAGTCAAACGCGTTCTCACGCCGTTTTACGCCGAGATCGATCTGTGCGCCCCTCGCGCCGATGATCTGAAGAAACCCGTTTGCGGGACTTGTCTTGAACACTCCGTTTGAGCAATGCCATGAGATCGACCACCTCTCCTCGGGTTGGCTCCTCTTCCGTTTCTTCGGCCTCCGTCGTGCTGATGACTTCGGTTTCTCCGGCCTTGATCCGCTTGTCGATCAGCTTGAGCAAATCCTCGTGATAGGTATCGTGATAATCCTCGGGATTCCAGTCGCCCGTCATTTCTTCCACCAGCTTCATGGCCATCTCGGTCTCGCGAGGCGTCACGCCAGTCGTTTTTAGATTTTTGGGGGGAACGTCCAATTCGTCGGCAGCCTTCACCTCATCGGCGTAACGCAGCGTGTTCATGACGATCACATCATCCACGGGAATCAGCGCCGCGACGTATTGGCGTGTGCGAATCACGACGTTGGCGATGCCGACTTTGTGCGTTTGCTTGAGTGTCTCTCGCAGCAACGCATAGCCTTTCTCACCTCGCCGGTCGGGAGCTAGGTAATAGGGCGTTTCAAAGTATATCGGAGTGATCTCTTTGCTCTCAACAAAGCGTAAAATATCGATCGTCTGTGTGGCCTCGACATTCGCGCGACGGAAATCTTCGTCAGTCAGGACGACATAGCGTTCCTTTTCATATTCATACCCCTTGACGATCTGATCCCACGGCACGTCCTCCCCCGTCTGTTTGTTGTATCGCTTGAAGCCGACGGGCTTCATGTCACGGCGATCCAACATAGTCAGATCGAAATTGTTTCGCTTGTCAGCAGAGTACAGTCCGACCGGTATGTGGACGAGTCCAAAACTGATGGCACCTTTCCACAGGACTCTCGGCATCGGTGTCCTCTTCTCCGTGGTAGGACGTTCGGCGTACTAGCGGGCCGCGCGTGAGGAACGGCCGGATCTGCCACTATAACACGGTGTATAACGCCAATAGCCACCGAAGGCGCAGAAGCACCCCCAACATTCTATTGGCGAATACATGATACTTTATCGGCGAAACCTCTGTGATTGAGCGGGCAGCAGGGACTTGACGATCATCGGGACGATTTCTCTGGCCATATCTCTCGTGAATTCACGAAGGGCATATCCAATAGCATCTTTTGAGCGCCCCATTTCAGAGTGAACGGTGCCTCTCACGTCTCTCCACAAGTCTGACGAAAAGGAGTTCTTCCTCGTTGTTTCTTCGCGTCCTTGCGGAAAATACGGATACACACCGGGCCTGGCGCCTCTGTTTTCCTTTTCTCCCTCCGAAGGCATCACCGGCGCTCCATATGCTTGAGGAGGATAGTAAGGATACACTTTCGAGCGTCGGAATCCCCTTTCCAACAAGGCAATCACGGAACCGACCAGCATCACGCCGCCGAGCACCACCCACGGCCGCGCATTCATCTGGCGGACGGGATTCAGTACTCGAGTGGATTGGTCGAGGAATTCTTTTCCCGTCTCTGCAAGCCCTGACAATGTCGTCTTCATGTTTTCCAACTCATATCGTGCCTTTTCGTCGATCAGCTGTATTTTTCGGCTGATCTCGAGACGGGTTTCCAGAATGTCTTTTATGTCTTGTTCAACGATATTTGCTCTTTGATCCATTGTGCGTCTTCCTTCAGTGTGCGCAACGTCCGGCGCGGCATCAGATTGAAATTCTCCAACGAGTGTTTGGCCTTGATAAGCAGTGCAGCGCCGACGGCGAGAAGCAGGACACCGATCAACCCGTAGCACGCCCATAAGGGAAGATGAGCGAATTGATGGAGCACGTGAACAAGCATAATAAGCGCAAACAGACCTCCGATAACCGTCAATCCTATTCCCGCTCCGATTGCGACAGCGGCTTGGCGTACCTTGGAAACCTCCGAGAAAAACTCATCCCGCAGGAGTTGAAGTTCCTGGCGAACCAACGTCCGCGCGTCTCCGATCAGCCCACCGAGAAGCCCGATGATTCCATTGCCCGTCGTGTACGTTTCTTCTTCAGTCCTCACAGCAGCCTCCGGCATGCAACATAGCCCAATCCGGCTCCCAATGTCAGCACGATCCATGAATACTAGCGCATGATCACTTCCGCCCGGTTGATGAGACGTTCTCCCCTCCTCATCGGCGATAGGCTTTCATATGTGGCATGATCTGGAATGAATACGTCGTTCGTTTTACTGTTCCTCATTTCCTCTGTTATTTCCCCTGTTGATTGCGAGCCTACCACATCGACTCCAACGGACTACTCGGTAACGCCCTAGTCGCTTGACCGTCACTTCGCACGGGTATCAGGCTTTTACAAGAAATCCCACAGGGCATGCCGCAAAAAGGTCCGACGCGCGCACCATATAACGTTCTCCTTTGCGTTCGGCCAGGATCGTTCGGCCGGTGAGAACGTCCCGGAACTGCAACGTCCCCCATTCCGACGGCACCGTGATCCACGTCGCATCCCATATCGAGAGCGCGTTCATCGAGCGTGTGGCGGCCAGCCGCGGCACAGCCACCATGACCATGTGCTTCTCGTGAAGACGCGCAAGTGCAAGAAGGTGATTCGCTTCAGGTCCCTCCGTCTCCAGCGGCACGTATCGGCCATACTCGAAGACATCGGCATACGTTCGGCGGCAGTGAAGACCCGCTAGAATGAGGTACAGTTTGACATGGCCGTCGGCCGCATGACGCATGAGATCCCGAACGGCTTCGGTGCGGTCGGGCATTTGGAGTACTTCTTTGAGTTCCCGAACGACTGTGTGCCGCCGCACGTAGTCGACAGGGCGCCGATTGTCGGGATCCACGAGACTCCAATCCCACAGTTCGCAACCTTGGTAGAAATCAGGAGTCCCCGGAGCCGTTATCTTGAGCAGCGTCTGAGCAAGTGAATTGACCAGCCCGGCGCCGGCGATCCGCTCCTTAAACGGCAAGAAATCGTCGAGAAATTTGTTGGGGCGGCTGCTGTCGAGGATCGTCTGAACGAAGCGTCGCACGCCGTCGTCATATTCGCGATTGGGATTGACCCAGCTGGTATGAACCTTGGCTTCGTGAATGGCTTTTTCCACATACTGCTGAATGCGGCTGCAGAAGTCATCACGTACATCAGGAAACTGTTCTTCGATCGGCCACGCACCCAGGAGCGTTTGATAAAGGAGGTACTCGTCGTTGGCATTCGGGATTTCCTCACCCTCTTGCCTGAGGCGATGTTTGGCGTTCAGCTTCACCCATCTGGTCACACGGGCTTTCCATTCATCGGGTATCTCGGACAGCACGTTCAATCTCGCTCGGGCATCTTCTCCCCGCTTGGTATCGTGAGTTGCAGTGGCCGAAAGCCCTTTTGGCCACCGCGCTTGTCGGTCGGCCATGCGGCGATGAAATACGTCCGGGGCGATCCCGAATTGTTGTGGTTCCCCACCGACTTCATTGAGGGACAAGAGACGGTTATACCGATAAAACACCGTATCTTCGATTCCTTTAGCCGTCACCGGGCTCGTGGTCTGCTGAAATTTCATGACGAAGCGTTCGTACTCGTCGGCCTTTCCCACCTCCGGACGATGCTCCTTCAACAGGAGACCCCGGATAAAGTCGAATACTTCACCGCCGACGGTGGGATTTCGCCGCTTGGCTTGAGCCACCGCCCGATGGATGAACGCTTTATCTCGCTCGCTGACCGGCTCGGCCCCCACCGTCACATAGGTCCGATAGACGGGGAAACAGGCGATGATTTCTCGGATGGCATTGGTTAGGCTATTCAGCGTGAAGTCTCTCGATCGCCGGTCCCGCTCGGACAGGAGATTGAGTTGATGGCCGAGGACGTTGATTTCGCTTGCCATGGACGCCCGCATGATGAGCTGTTTCGCCTCATACACCATATCGGCATAGGGTTGTGAACGCGCGGTGATGCGCCGATAGAGATCGCTGAAGGCTCGTTCCCGCGTAGGATCCACGAACAATCCATTCACTGTGTTCAGGAATTCATATCCCGTGGTTCCCTCGATAGGCCAGGACTCCGGCAGCGGTTCGCCGTGGCCAAGAATCTTTTCCACCACCACATACAAAGGCCGATCTGCCGGCGGATCACCACTCAATTCCCGCCGCGCCCGACTCTGTAATTGGTGCAGATATCCACCCGGATCGTACAGCCCGTCGACATGGTCGATGCGCAGTCCCGCTACCCTCCCGTCTCGAAGAAGTTTAAACACCAGGTCGTGGGTCGCCTCGAACACCGAACACTCTTCTACGCGAATCGCAGCGAGCTCGTTAATGTCAAAAAAACGTCGATAGTTGATCTCTTCCGAAGCGACCTTCCAGGACGCGAATCGATACGCCTGTTGATTGAGCAATTCGTCCAGCAGATCGAAGCTGCGGGGTTCTCCGACGGTCCCGTTGATGAAGTGAAGGTTGTTGTGAATGAAGGCCGAAATCCGTTGTTTTTCCGCCATGAGAACTGCGATACGCTTACGGATGACTTCTTTCTCCCGCTCACGCTCTTCTCGCTCATCCAGGGTACTGTCCTCACGATCCGGAAGATGGCGAATGGCCGTCAGAATGCTTTGCAGCTCAGTCAGTCCGTCATCTATGGGTGGTGACTGCGCCGGATCTTGGCACAGCAAGTTTTCGAGTCGATGTGATAACACGGTGCTCCACGATTTGGGGGCGAGCGGAAGCCGGTAGTCTCCGCATCGGACCACAAACCGGTCGTCTTCGTAGGCGACTGTGATTTCCTGATTCTCGAGCACGACACCGTAGTGATCCGATAAAATCGGCAGCAATACCTTGTTGTGCAGCTCCTGCTTCAGCGGATGCCAGTCGATATCGAACGCTCCTGCATAGCGGGATGACGATCCGTTCTCCAGCACGTCGTACCACCATCGGTTCAGCGCTTTGGCGATCCCCATGTGATTGGGGACGACATCCAGGATGAGCTCCATGCCGCGGTCGTGCAGACTGTGGCTCCACGCCTCGAATTCTTCCTCTGTCCCCAAGTCGGGGTTCAAACGTGAGGGATCGATGACATCGTAGCCATGCATGCTGCCGGGCATCGCGGCTAGAATGGAGGACGTGTAACAATGCGTGATTCCCAGTTCGTGCAGATAGGCGGTAATTTCACGCGCTCGGCGGAATCCGAAGGCGCTGTTGAGTTGAAGCCGATACGTGGCCAGCATGCGATGGCCGGACATCACCGACTCCATGGCTCAGGAAACGGGTTGTATCGCATTGATCGGCACTTTGACGCCGCGAGGGATAATGACAAGGCCGGTCGGCGAGATATGGCAACCGGGGGGTGGCGACGAGTCCCGAAACCCGATATCGCTCTCAGTGGGGATACTGCTGTAGCGATCCGCAATGACCCGGCACAGACGGGATTGCGATCCGATACGGACCCCGTCCATGATGACGCATTCATCCAGCACTGCCCCGGGCTCGATGACAACACCGCGGCCGATCACGGAACGTTTGATATCGGCATCGATGATATGGCTTCCCTCTCCGATCATCGAGTTGTCGATACGGCTTTGCACCACCGAGGCCATCGGACCGTCATATCCACCGGAGAGAATCGGCCATTCGTTGTTTCGAAGATCGAACGCCGGGGCCTGTCCCAACAAGTCTATATTCGCTTGCCAGTAGGCATCCGGCGTCCCGACATCACGCCAGTATCCTCGTTCCTCGTGCGATCGAAGCCCCGGCACTTCGTTGCGTAAGAAATCATAGACATACACATGATGATGTCCGATCAGATCAGGAATGATATTGCGCCCGAAGTCGTGACCTCCGCCTCGAGTGGCATTTCGTTCGAGAAGGCGCAATAAAAACGTCGCGTCGAAGATATAGTTTCCCATCGATGACAGCGCCAGATTGGGTTGGCCTGGTATGGATTTGGGGCGAGCGGGCTTTTCTTGAAACCCCATCATCCTGTCTTGCGCATCGACGTCGATGATTCCGAATTGAGAGGCTTGTTCGATCGGCACGGGTAACGCAGCCACTGTCACATCCGCGCCGCGTTCTCGGTGAAACTGGATCATCTGCGAGACATCCATCCGATACACGTGGTCGGCGCCGAACACGGCCACGACGTCGGGCCGAAAATCCGCGATCAAGTTGAGGTTGTGATAGACCGCGTCGGCTGTCCCCTCATACCAGCCACCTCGCGCGCGCATTTGAGGCGGTACGACCGTAATAAAATGGTTTTTGACTCGCCCGGCGATACGCCAAGATTCGCGAAGGTGCTCTATCAGCGACTGCGAGCGATATTGAACCAGGACATAATGAGCCATGATGCCCGAGTTCAGCATGTTACTGAGCACGAAGTCGATAATCCGATATTTACCTCCGAATGGAATGGCCGGCTTGGAGCGCACAGCCGTCAGCGGCATGAGCCGCTCGCCTTTCCCGCCCGCCATGATCATTGCCAGCGCTCGTACAGGTCTCATGACGGCCTCATAGTAGTGGCCGAGGAGAACACCGGATACTCGTAAGAACCCGAGGCGCACGGCGCGATGAATAAGGAGCCTCACGTTTGCGGACGGGCGCGAGGTCCACGCCATGCCGGATAAGGCATGGCACGTCTGTGGACGCCCGCGAGATGGTGAGCGGGCCGTGTCCCGTGAGCGCCCAGTGCCTTGGGTGAGCCGGCAGTGTCTTCCATCTTATACGTTCGTGGACGGATTTTCTTAGTCAAAGGGGCGGCTACGTGAGAACGCCGATGGAGAACTTCTCCGATGCCTGCTACAATTTGAAGATCCTAGACTTTGAGGGCATCTCGGATCAGGCCCACAATCTCTAGCGGACTGTGTGTGGTGGTATCTATCGTCAAGGTCTCGTCGAGTGGCTCTTCCAATGCTTCTAACTGACTTTGGAGCAAGGCCGGATTCATGAAATGGCCTCGGCGCCATTTGAGGCGCTCTTCAAGCAGATGCGTTTCCGTCCGTAAATACACGAACACGACTTCGGGACCGACACGCAAATACCGGCGATACGCGCGTTTGAGAGCTGAACACGCCAGCACGACGTTTCGAGATTGCGCGACGTTCTCTTGAATGATTCCGCGGAGGCGGCTGAGCCATGGTTCGCGATCTTCATCGTTCAACGGAATTCCCCGGTTCAATTTTGCAATGTTCGCCTCTTCATGAAAGTCATCTGCGTCTATAAACATCCATCCCAACGCTTTGGCTAAAGCGCTACCCACGCGAGTCTTCCCTGTGCCGGTCACTCCATATAGAACGAGAACCATCCGAGCAGCCCCTCCTGAGAATTTAACCGTAGGAAACTTTCGCAGAAGAATCGAACTAGGCTGAGCCCTAGTTTTGTCTTACGTGCTGAAAAGGTATCCCTGGTTCTGGCGGGCTAGTGCGGGTCCGGTCTGACCATGGCTGTTTCGTCTATCCGGAGATGAATTGGACGTTGGGACCTTCGGGCATTCGTCGGCAATATAGTTGTACTGGCGGGACGGTATGAATTCAGCTGAGCTATTGGTTCGATGCCTTGAAAATGAGGGGGTGCGATTTCTGTTCACACTTCCGGGAGAAGAAACCATCGGACTCATGGACGCGCTGAGCGATTCCCCAATCCGTCTGATCACAACCAGGCATGAGCAAGGGGCGGCATTCATGGCGGATGTCTATGGGAGAATCAGCGGAAAAGCCGGCGTTTGTCTTGCCACACTCGGACCGGGGGCCACGAATCTTACGACCGGTATAGGGGACGCGTTCCTGGATCGTGCGCCTTTAGTCGCGATTACCGGACAAGCATCCTTGAATCGACGGCACAAGGAATCGCATCAATACATCGACGTGATGTCGCTGATCAAACCGGTCACGAAGTGGAACGCGTCTATTCCAAAGCCTGAAGTCATTCCGGAAGCCGTTCGGAAGGCGTTTAAGATTGCCCAAACTGAAAAACCCGGCTCCACTCATCTCGAACTTCCGGAAGATGTAGCCGACGAATCCATCGGTGAATCGAACGTCCTCACTCCCCTCTTCGTACAAGCACCTGTGTTGCCCGAGCCGGCTCCGAGTCAAGTCTCGCGAGCCGTCCAAACTATCGGGAAAGCCAGGCGTCCTGTCATCCTTGCCGGAAACGGCGTCGTACGTGGAGGGGCGTCCGCCGCTTTATGCCGGTTTGCCCGGCAACTTCAAATACCCGTCCTGCACACGTTCATGGCCAAGGGTGCCGTGCCGGACAGCGACCCTCTTTCGCTTTATACGCTCGGCCTCCGAGCTCGAGACTACACCGCACTCGTCATGGAGCAGGCCGATGTCGTCCTTACGATCGGCTATGACTTCGTCGAATATGCACCATGTTTATGGAATCTACGTCGAGACAAACAGATCGTGCATATAGATGTATCCCCCGCGGAAGTGGATGACCACTACACCGTCACCGTGGGGGTATTGGGAGATCTGAACCTCTCGCTGGATCTTCTCGGCGCTAAGCTCTCCTCATTCGATCCCACATGGAGCGGTGTCGCCCGAAAGACGGTCCTGGACGGCTTTGATGCAGAACGTCCAGGCACACTGTCCTGGCCTATCCGCCCACAATATCTCATCCGTGAACTGCGAGCCGTACTTGAACCGGACGATGTCGTTATTTGCGATGTGGGCGCTCATAAGCTCTGGATGGCTCGAATGTTTTCCTGTGATACTCCCAACTCTTGCATCATCTCGAACGGCTTTGCCGCGATGGGGATCGCGGTGCCCGGAGCTATCGCCGCCAAATTGATCTTTCCGCAGCGTCGCGTCATGGCGGTGACCGGCGACGGAGGTTTTCTCATGAACTCGCAAGAACTGGAAACGGCCGTGCGTCTGAAGCTGCCGATCGTGATTCTCGTATGGCGGGATGATGGATACGGCGTCATCCGGTGGAAGCAACATCTACGATTTGGGCGCTCGTCAGGTGTCGAGTTCGGCAACCCCGATTTTGTGCAGTTTGCGCGGAGTTTTGGAGCGATCGGTTATCGAGTCACGGAGCCATCGGAACTGCGATCGATTCTTCGTGAAGCATTACAACAACAGGTGCCGACCGTGATCGATTGTCCGGTCGACTATGGAGAAAATCTCAAGCTGACAGAACGCCTGAACGGGCTTGCGTCTCCGTAAGCCATCCTATTGCGTTTGACTACGGACTAGGGATTTGCCGAGTTTGCTCGCAGGTCAAAATTCGTAAAGTAAGTAGCCTTCCTAAACGAGCTCCCCCTTACTGTCACGGAGGACAATATGGTCCACGATAATCCTTTATTCGAGAGATTACATCACGCCACGCACTTGGCACATCGGCGGCTTGAACCTCAAGTAGACATCTATCGTCCAAATTTCGACATCCACGATTATCGACGGTTACTCCAAGTTTTTTGGGGGTTTTATCAACCTTTGGAGCGTAAGCTCGCCGTCCTCACGGACCATATCTTTCCGACACTGTACTCACGGGAACGGTACAAGGCTCCCTATTTGGAGCAGGATTTGCTGTCGCTCGGCATGACCGAGACTGATATCGCAGTGCTACCGCTCTGTGGACGGCTACCGGCGCTTCCCACTCTTCCTCAGGCTTTCGGCGTGCTGTACGTCATCGACGGAGCTGTCCTGGGTCGGCGCATCGCAACCACGCATGTGACAGACATACTGGGAATCAGTCCATCACAGGGTGGATCGTTCTTTTCCAGTCTCAGCTCGTCTTACAACGTCCCTATTAATAGTTCTTGGCAAGAATTTATCGCTATGACTGCGACAATGGAAAGCACGGAACACCAAGACTTGGTTATCCAATCAGCCGTGGATACTTTTGAGTGCCTCGAGACCTGGCTGGACCATCGGAAACGTTCGCCACGGACGAACGCGACACGTCGAAATTCCCTTCGATGGAGCGCTCAATCGGAGCCGGAACTGTTCTGTGCCGAGCGCTTAGGTGACATCAGAGTGGCCTGACGGTCATGCCACTCAATCAAGCCTATCGTCTTCCCACATGCACGCGCATGTGGACGTCATGAGGGCCTTCAGTCATCGCCATGGATCTCACATGCCGAGGATGAACGGCATCGATGCCACGGCCATCATCAAATCCCTCTACCCCCAGATTAATTGTCCTAGGGTTGTCTATAAACGCCAGTGAAGATAACGAACAGCCATGATTCAAGCCGGTGGATCCGCCCACTTAACAAAGGAAGCCGCAGTCGATCAACTCTATGACCTCATTCATGACGCCGTCGCGGCGAGACGATGACAATAGCCACTTTCAGAATGAGCGGAGTGACTAGGGGCGTACCTAGTAGGTGGACAAAGTGAGAAAATATTATCGTATACCGTTATTTCCGGCAGAGCATGACTCACGACGTTTTTATAGAATTCCAAAAAAATACAACAAGATGAGCAGGCTAACCGGCACGCCCAATAGCCAAAGGATGAAATAACGCATGTTTGATCTCTCCTTTATGCACGTGTTCAGGATGCTGCACGGTTCAGGGATGCCCTTACTCCCTTCCGAGATGCCTGATCGAGTGAATAGCGGTATCGGTTTCCACTCATGAGTGGCCATGCTTGGGAAATAGGCCGCGGCGGCAGCAGCTGTGGAATGGGTGGACGAGTGGGTGGTGAAGGGGGCCGGGGATCGGGTAATGGAGGTTGTGGTGCGGGAAACGGGTTCGGTTCAGGAGGCATCGGGTCAGGGTCAGGATCCGGGCCCGGCTTATGATAACATCGTCCCTTGATTATCCTCCGACAATCAATCATCATCATGATAGCAGTATACCAATGGCTCCCTGCTTGGCGGACTAGTAGGTTCCCTTGAGAGCCATTCACACCCACTCACTTTCAAGGATGACAGCAGCCTAAATTGATGCGCTCACGAAACGAGATCCATTCAAAGAAATAGGAAGAGCGATACGTCGCATTTGTGACAAGCAGAGGAGGAGCTCACTCATGAATACCCCACCTACCATCTTGCTGGCGGATGATCACGTCCTTGTCGCCCAGGGCATTCAAAAACTGTTGGAACCGGATTTCCGATTGCTGAAGATTGTTCCGGACGGCCGAGCCTTGCTGAAAGCTGTCGAGGAATGTTCGCCGGACGTCATCATCGTCGATATTTCTCTCCCGCTGCTCAACGGATTGGATGCATCCCGCCAAATCTTGAAGCATAACGCAGCCATCAAAGTCATTGTCCTCACGATGCATTCCGAGGCGAGTTTCGTGACGGAAGCGCTCCGTATAGGCGTATCGGGATACGTGTTGAAACAGTCGGTAGGATCGGAATTGCTGCAGGCTCTCAAAGAAGTCTTGAGTGGCAACACATTCGTTTCCCCCATCGTCGCCGAGGGGTTGCATTCCCACGATGACGAAACGACTGAGGAGCCTTCTCCCGGATTTGCTCACAACCTGAGCTTGAGACAGAGGGAAGTGCTGCAGCTCGTGGCTGAAGGAAAGTCTATCAAGGAAGTGGCGGCCGTCTTGAACGTGTCGATCAAAACCGTGGAATTCCACAAGACACGCATTATGAGGCAACTCGGCATGCGGTCAGCGGCTCAGCTGACGAAATATGCGATTGCGAATGGCCTCATCGCCATTCACTAGGCCGTTCTGGTCCGCCGAACCGGTAGTGACGTTGCGACGGATTAAAGGGCGGTCATACCTGATGCGAGCGCGACGCGAATCAAATCCGACGTGGTTCGGACACCGAGCTTGCGGGTAATGTTGGCTTTGTGGAACTCCACGGTCTTCATCGAAATGTTGAGATCCTTGGCGATATTCTTGGTAGACGATCCATTGGCAAGCATCGCGAGTATCTGGCGCTGTCGCTCAGTCAAGTTGGTCGTATAACCTTCAGGCCGCGACCATTCACATTCCATCGCTTCTCGAACTTCCAGATCAAGTTTGGATGACACGAATCGTCGATTCGCCATGACACTCTTGACCGCGGCATGGAGTTCGTCCACAGCATCTTGTTTCAACACATAGCCCATCGCGCCCGCACGAAAACCTTCGCTGACCGCAACAGCTTCAGTCAGCATTGTGACGAAGATGATCTTGACCATAGGCAGGATGGTTTTCAGCTTTCGAGCCGCTTCGAATCCACTCATACCCGGCATGTTGGCATCGAGTAATACGACGTCCGGGTGCAACTTCATCGCTTCTTCCAGCACTTGCTCCCCCGTCTGAGCGGTGCCTACCACTGAAAAGTCAGGCTCGAGCAATTGCTTAACGCTCTCCAAAACTAACGGATGGTCGTCAGCAAGCAGAATTCTCGCACTGGGCATAATAAATCCTTTGTGTTACTAGCATCTCATCTGATCAGCAGCTTGTTTTGATCATCATGGCAGTCCCCACACAGCAATCCGACTGGGGATATCCCTAGCATGGCACAGCTCTACATTAATCGGGTATGCACTCGGCGAGTTCCCGACATGTTTGTTGGAAATAGCCGCATGAGAACAGTCATGAGCGCGGAACCTGCAAGTGCCGCAGCCATATCTTTTTGCGCGTCCCATTCATCCCCTTGCGTGCCCAAATACGCCGCACCAAGCTCGGGATTGACGATCTGCGCAACGAGCGCTTCAACGAGCTCGAAAAATCCGCTTTGGGCCAGAATGCCGCTGACAGGAAGATACCCTGCCCAAAAACCACCTACATGACCGGTTCGTATGAGCAATTCCCTCAGCGGGTAGACCAACAAAAAGCCGAAGGCAAAATGGACGAAACGGTCGAACGGGTTTCGGCTCAGCGACAGTATGTCCTTTATCCAGAACCCTATTGGAACTTCCGAATACGTGTAATGGGCTCCCACCGCGTGGAGTGTCATAAACAGCGTAATCAGCACGTAGGAAAGTGAAGAAAATCGAAATCGTCGATGCGTCGCGATCAACGTGCCGACTACAGCCACGGCCAGCACATTTTCCAATGCCCAATCCTTTCGATCCAATGGAGCGATCGCGAGGAAGGTCCACCACATGGCATACCAGGCCAATAAAATATGGGGAACAGACATACGGATACGCATCATCGCTTTCGTACGAGATGTGGAGCCCCACTGCTTGACAGCGGTCCCTGTTGATTCTTCGGCGACACCTCGCCGAAGTGTGTCCTCCTCCGCCAAGGCTTGGAGGACACTCGTAGGCGGGTGATGCAGCCTACTTTTCAGGATGAAGAGCGTGACACCTTGTTTACTGGCTCACTTTCCTCCACTCTTATGGGTGGAGTTCCGAAAGAAATTTTGCGCAGAATACGAAAACCAAGAAGTATGCCCATACACAAAAGAGAGCCGTACATTGCAGCGGCCATATCTTTTTGCGCATCCCACATGTCGCCCTGAGCCCCTAAATAGGCTGGACCGAGCTCCGGATGGATTGCCTGTGTAACCCAGGCCTCCAAAATTTCCCATAGAGCGCTCAGTCCTAGTACCGTGATCACAGGCAAATAGTAGAGTACCCATCCCCGGGCATGGCCGAACAGGCGAAAGGTCTCTTCCATGGGATATGCCAGCAGAAAGCCAAAACTGAAGTGCACGATGCGGTCGAAGTGATTGCGTCCCAGGTGCAACAAGTCGTTCAACCAGTCCCCGACTGGGACTTGAGCGTATGTGTAATGGACACCGACCGTATGGAGTGTCAAAAATCCCATGATCAAGACATATGAGAGGGGAGAGAGCGGCATATACCGGTAGCTCGCGATGAGCACAATCACGAAAAGCACTGGAAGAACGCTGGCCATCGCCCAGAATTGGCGGTCTACAGGGGAATACGCCAACCAGGCGAACAGTCCGATGTACCATGACATCAATCCGATCAGCAGGTATTTGGCTCGATCCATAAGATAAACTACCGCCAATATTCGTCGGCTACCCACAGCATATGATGCTACCGGTTGACAACGCTTCGTGCAAGACCGTTAAGACACCTCACCCCCTACAGCACTCGTGGCAACGCAGCATCCAGCGCCTCATGGGCAATTCCGACGCGATTGACGAGTAGATTCAAGGCAGAACTTCAAAACGGAAGGGACGAGCGTACCCTAGTCATAGCAGAGCAGAACTGAGTGAGAGTTTGGAACTGCATGAATGCCGGCGGCCCGCGAGGCTAAATCACTGCGGATCACATCGATGCTCTCCGCGGGCCGGCTCCGACCTAGCACAAGTGAGGAAAACCTGAGGGATCCTAAAATCCGCTTCGATCACCCATACCTGCTTCTGAGTTTTCGGAACCTTCTCCTCACACAACCACTTGCGTATAATTCGCGCTGAGTTTGACCGCCGTGGCTTACGCGATCGGTCTCGGTTCCTCACGCACGGAACGAATGTGCGTTTCTGTCCGGGTAAGCAGTTCCTTCTGCAAGGCTTCGATATCGGCCCTTGCTCCTAACGCCAGCTCCTCCACCTTGCGTTCGCTCTCCGGACCAGGTACATGCGAAAACTCATGGCAATCTTCATAAGCCTGTTCCGTAGTGCCTGTGGCTTTGATCACCATGCCGGCGATCACTCCTCCGATAATGGCGATGACAAGCGTCATGGCGATGCCTACGAGTTGGACCCCAACAACCCCCGGTACTACGGCGATCGCGCAGAGTCCTCCCAAAAGACCCGGCATTCCATGCAAATTGTGCACGCCGCAGGTATCGACCAATTTGATTTTCGATTCCAGCATGGGCTGGATAAAGACGAACCCGATCACCGAAAGGGTACCGGCAAGCAATCCGATACCGAACGCACCGGTGGGACTCACGAGATTGCAGGTCGAGCCGATGGAAACTCCACCTGCCAACGCCGCATTGGCCATATCCACCATCGAAGTTTTTCCATGATGAAACCGCGTGCTGAGGAAATAGGTGGCAAGCGTGGCCCCACTCAGAGCGAGAATCGTATTCACGATGGTTTGGGGCATTTGCTCAAACGGTACGATCGCGGTTGCAAAACTCGGCCAAAATAGCCACAGGACCATGGAACCGAGCATCGCGAACCGATCGGACGTCGGATCGGATTCAATCGGCTGGCTACGCTGCTGCGCCGTCGTCAAAACGAGAGACGCGGCCAATCCGAAATAGGCGCCGAACGCGTGGATGACGATGGATCCCGCCGAATCTTGAAACCCTTTGGTAAGCCCCGAGCCATTGTCTAACACCAAATATTCGTTCAGGGCATACAGTGGCACCAACAACAACGTGAGTAGCGCGTATTGAAACACCCGCAGTCGCCCCAGCACAGCCCCCATCGCGATCAGTGCCGTCGCCACCGAAAACTCGGCCAGCATCAACGTCTCAACCGAATGGGCCTGGATCGTATGCCCCACCATCCCGTTGCTGCGCAAAAACATGTAGAGCGGTATTCCGGTCGCGACGACGAGATAGGTGCCGGTCGTGGCCCCGAAACCATACCGCCGGACGAACACCATGAGAAATCCGAACCCGACCACCAGCATGGCCAATATGTGAATCGAATAGTTATATTGAGCGACCAGGCGCGCCTCGTTGACGGCACCCGCCGGCTCTTCGGCACCGGCCCAACTCGTGACGCACAAGAGAAACAGACTTGCTGCGCTGAGCGTCTTCAACCAGAAGCTGTTCTGCATTGAGTCCTCCTTGGACAGTCGGAGTGAATGGGGGGTATAGGGGGAGCAGTGTACCCCACTGGCGAGCGCCCTTGTCAAACCCCACCAAAGGCTTGCTCACAGGTCGGCAAACCCAAACGGCAACAGCGATACGGTCGGCGACAAATCACATGAGATAACGGCTCCCGGCTGGAATCCGTGGTGTGCAGGCACTGACGGGTATAATTCGGCTCTTTGGACGTCCATTTTCGGCCGGAATGGAGGGCGCCTAGCTTCTTGCCGTGAGATGCTGGGCCACTCCCGAACCGCTGCAACACCCTAACGAATAGTTCACGAGCCACGAACTATTTTTTGCCGCCAACTAGACAGCCGGCCTTCCCTGAGTATAATGGCAATCAGTTCATGCGTATGATCGGACTTCTGGCACTGCTCGTCAGCCTCGTGACGCCTCTCTCCCATCCGACTTCATCGTGGGCTGGTGCAAGTTACGAAGAGAGCCTCAAGCAATTGGCGGACGGAGTGACTGAAGGAGCCGTCAAGGCGAAAAACCGGCGGCTGGCCTTCCTCGATTTCACCGATTCGAAAGGGGAGCCGACTCCGATTGGACAGTTCCTTGCCGACGAACTCGGGACACAAATCATGGTGGCAGGCGAATTGACCGTGGTCGACCGCACGCTCCTGCACTCGACGTTGAAGAAGCTGCACGTGAATCACATCGACTCAGCACATGCGAAGGCCGTGCGGAGCGCGGCTAAAGCGGTGCGCGCCGATGTGTTTGTGGGTGGAGTGATTATCGAGACGCCAGAGGGCTTGCAGGTTACGGTGAGACTCATCAGCCCGTCGAATGCCCAGCCGATCGGTGCCACGCGTGGGATATTGCCAAAAGACGGCCCTCTGGCTGCGTTCTTTAAAAAAGAGGAGATGCCGCAACCGATCGTGAAGATGGAGGGTCCTAAAGAGACCGTCCCGCCGGTCGGGTTAGGAACGTATCGGAACGAATACTATGAAATGATTGTCAGGTCGATCGAATTGCAGACCGGCCGGGCGAAGGTGGATCTGACCGTCGAAAACCTGTCGCAACGCGATGTAAAGCTGCTGTGTCACTTGCAGGAAACACTTCTAAAGGACGACCATGGTTCCCCCTGGCATCAGGGCATCGAAGAGAATCGTGAAGGTTTATGTACCCGGGGCATCGAACTTTCCCCCCATCGGAAAGAACGAGCCGTCCTAACGTTCACAGGTCCGCCTGAGACAGCGGCCGCTCAGTTCACGCTTCATTTTCGCGAAAAATTGCCCAGACGGGACGCATCTTTCGTGATCGATGGGCTGAAGGTCGGATCGTCGTCGGGACCTGCACAGGTTTCCCCGTAGAGGATCATGTATGCCGAACACCCTGAAACAAGTGCTCACCATTGCCGGCTCGGATTCTGGCGGAGGCGCGGGTATCCAAGCGGACATCAAAGCCATGTCCGCCAACGGGGTATTCGCCATGTCTGTCATCACCGCGATCACGGCGCAGAATACCGAAGAAGTGACGGATGTCCTCGAATTACCGACATCCATCATTGCGTCACAACTCGATGCGGTCTTCGACGATTTCGACGTCGCCGCCGTCAAGACCGGCATGCTGTCCTCGGCGGCTATCGTCGATGTGGTCGTCACCATGCTGGGGACACAACACATCGCCAATGTGGTCGTGGATCCGGTGATGATCTCCAAGAGCGGTCATTCACTCTTGCAGCCGGAGGCCATTGAGGCCGTCAAGACGCGGTTGCTCCCGCTCGCCTTGGTCGTGACGCCGAACGTGCATGAGGCGCAACAGTTGTCGGGAATTGAAATTACCTCGTTGGCCGACGCCCGCCGAGCGGCCAAAGTCATTCATGGCTTCGGATGCCAGCATGTGCTGATCAAAGGCGGTCATCTGCTCGATGAACGGGGAACTGATCTGCTCTATGACGGAAGGTTTTTCAATGTCTTGAAGGGAGAGTTCATCGAAACCCGCCATACTCATGGCACCGGCTGTACGTTCGCCTCCGCATTGGCCGCTCATCTTGCGCGCGGGAGATCCGTCTTGGATTCCACGCAAGCTGCCAAATCGTACGTGACGGAAGCGATCCGACATGGTCTGGCAATCGGCCATGGGCAAGGCCCGACGGATCATTTTTATTTCCTGGAGCGGTAGCGCACACCGATGTCCGCACGAACTATTCCCCCTCTCGCGTTTTGCTTCATGGGTTTCGGTTGGCTGGCGCTGGCATCGATTCTTGGAATGGCGACCTTGGTCGGGCTGGTCTACGGTACCCCATTACCGTCGTGGGTAAGAGAACTTCACGTTCATGCGGTTCTGGTCGGCGGTGTGGTCCAGATCATTCTCGGCGGGTTTCTATTGCTCACTCCTCCGCCGAACTCGGCAACCCGAAAAGAAGCAGACTCCCACCCCGTCGCCTTTGGGGCGATGAACGGCGGTTTGGTTGGAATGCTCGTGGGCTTCTGGCTGCATCACGACATGGTTGTGAGTGTGGCGGGCTTTGTGGTGATTGCCGCGTTCCTTGCCGTCATCTACACCGTTTGGATCCGTGCGAGCCGCATCTGGAAATTTTCAATCACACAATCATGGTATTGGGCGCTCTCACTCTTCTGCCTTGTGGGTGGATCAGCACTCGGAGAAATCATGGCGCTCAGGATCGCTCCCGAGTTCCATGGCTACGTGCGGCTCGCACACATTCACCTCGTGGTGCTCGGCTTTGTGGTCTTGGCCCTCGTTGGGATGGTGCACCATTTCCTGCCGATGGTCTGGAACCGTCCCCGCTTGAACCCCACACTCGTCCGGATGGGAACGATCGTGATGCCAATAGGCATGGCCGTCCTCATCGGCGGATTCTTGAATTCATCGGTCCCCGTGGAACTGACCGCCGGCGCCGTTCTTTTCATCGGGGGCATGCTCTGGAGCGGCAGTCTGTTTCGAACGTGGGTCTCCTCAGCCTCTCCCGGCAACGCTGTGTGGGAACATCTGGTCGTCAGCGCTTTCTTTCTCATCTTTACCATCATTCTGGGCGTGCTTATCGGAGTAAATAACCTTTCCAGTCCCGCGGCATTACCTTATGGCAAGCTCCATCTTGTGGCCTACACGCACATGACATTCATCGGCTTCGTCATGAATGCCATCATGGGCGCTTGCTCTTACTTCATTCCCATCACGATTGCTGCCAATCGTATTCCCAATGCCAAGAAACGTGCATCGTATCTTGATCAACTGAACGCCATCATGAACCGTTGGAGCACCGTTCAAATCGCCGCGCTCAGTCTGGGAACTACCGGGCTTGGCCTCTTGGCCGCACTCACCTGGAATGTGCCGCTGACCTCGATCTACATCAGTATTGCGACCTGGACATCTCTTGGCCTTCTGATGAGCGGCTTGATTCTGTTTTCAGTCAAACTGACGGCCATCATCGGCAAAAACCCGGACCAGCTTCAGTCCGCACAGACCTCCACCGACGAACTCAAGCTCACAGCATGACTGTCCACCCGGATCGACTCTGCCTGAACTCAGGCATCGAGCTCTGATACAATCTCTCCCATGGAAGAACGGTTCTCATTTCTCGATCCTCACGGTCATCGGATTGCCGCTATCCTGACCACCCCCGATGGGGGGACGGATAGAATCTCCATCCTTTGTCACGGCTTTCTTTCATCGAAAACCAGCTCGACGAACAACGCCCTGACCCGCATGCTGATCGCCCAAGGAGTCGCCACTTTTCGCTTCGATTTTTTCGGCCAAGGGGAAAGCGAGGGGCCGTTCGATCAGATCACAATCACCTTAGCGGTCGAACAGGCGCATCGTGCCGTCGAGCTCATGAGAGAGAAAGGATATCGTCACGTCGGCTTGATGGGATCGAGTTTCGGCGGTCTCGTCTCGATCCTGACGGCTTCTCAACGGACGGACTTGGCCTGCCTTGCCTTGAAGTGCCCCGTCGTCGACTTCGCGGAGGAACTACGGCTCGAATTCGGGGATGACGGAATGGCGCACTGGAAGGCAACCGACACGATTCCAAACATCATGGGCGGCCCCCACCCAATCACCCTTCAGTATGCCTTTTACCAAGATGCTCTCCGGCAGATCGCCTATATCCCCGCAAAATCGATCACGGCTCCGACTGTCATTGTGCAGGGCGACAAGGATGAGCATGTCCCGCTTCATCAAAGCCGGCAACTCTACGAAGCGATCCGGGTCAAGAAACACCTTGAGTTGTTACCCGGCGCCGATCATCAATTTACCAACGGTCCGGACTTCCTACGGATGACTCAGACCATTGCCGCCTGGCTGACGGAACATCTGGCCGCCGCTAGTCATTGCTGACTCTCCTGTCGGCTCGGCAGGAAAGCCTCGTGTGGCGGTTGCCGAACCGCCTCGTTCTCATCGACACCGATTAAACACTCAGGGACGGCGCATTTCTTGGAGTGTGAATTGTTTAGGGAGCAAGACCGGCAAGATCACCCCGATGGGATCGCCGCGTTTGATGGTGGTGGGCTTGTGCAACTGTAAAAGAAAATTGGCGGTGAAGGCTTCGTAATCAGGCAACCAATCATATTGATTCGGGGTGCGTTTGTACTCCTGCGTCTTGAGACCCTCCCACACCGTAAACGTTCGCTCCGGATGGTGGTAAAAGTGGTTCGGCAGATCCTTCATCATCAAGCCGACGTGTTGGGGATAGTAGAGGCGGACCCCGCAGCAGAGCTTCGGATAGCCGCTGTTGAGAATCACATCGACGTACATGCCGGAGAAAGACTTGTAGCCCAGCAGCCGCTCTTCCGGCAGAATCGGCGGCGATTGCCACTGAACCCCGGAAGCAGTGCGGCGTAATTTGATGTCGGCCGGACAGCGAATGAGCCAGCCATAGCTACCCACTGTCCTGACCGGTCCACAGTCGTCCGGCAACACCTTATAGCCCCCGGCAGCCAGTGCCCGCTGTTCATCCAGCGTCATGTTGCTCATCATGGGTCGGTGAGGGTGAAAATCAAGTTTCAGCCGCTCAGGCGGAAAGGCAGTGGAGTATTCCAGCTCCCAATAGATGACGATCTTTCCGGCATCTTCGTTTGACGCCGAAGATTCTTCCGTTTCTTTTTCCATTAGATGGTCACAGTAATAGAAGGCGATGGGCCGACACAAGAGGTCTGCATGATGCACGTGGGACGAACGGCATCTTCAGTACACGAATCTGAACCAACCAGAGCCGCGCAAGATCACTGTTTCGTTGTCCACACACCAAGAATACGTATAATACGAAGGAAGCCAGAGGAGGCTGATCACGATGCCGAAAATCGATGAACTCTTTCGCATAATGATCGAACACGGGGCGTCGGATCTTCACCTGATAGCAGGACAATCCCCGACCCTCCGCATCAACGGTGAATTGGAACGCCTGGCCGGAAGTGCCGTACTCGACAACCAGGGGCTCCGTGACCTGTTATACGAGATCACGCCGAGTCCGAAGAAAGAGGTGTTCGAATCGACCGGAGACGTGGATTTCGGCTATGAAATTCCCGGCGTCGCTCGCTTCCGTTCAAATTTTTTCAACCACAAACACGGAATGGGCGCGGTCTTTCGGAAAATTCCCACGACCATCCTTTCCGCCGAAGAATTAGGCTTGCCGCCCGTGCTGACACGCGCGGCGATGCTGCGGAAAGGACTGGTGCTAGTCACGGGCCCCACCGGCAGCGGAAAGTCGACCACGCTGGCGGCGATGGTGGACTATGCGAATCGTAATCGGAAAGACCACATTCTGACCATCGAAGATCCGATCGAATTCGTTCATCAAAGCAAAAACTGCATCGTCAACCACCGAGAGATCGGCTTACACACCATCACCTTCGGTTCGGCTCTACGGGGGGCTCTTCGGGAGGACCCAGATATTATTCTTGTCGGTGAGATGCGTGACCTCGAGACCATCGCATTGGCGGTTGAAGCGGCAGCGACCGGACATTTGGTATTCGGGACGCTTCACACGGAAAACGCCGCCAAGACGGTCGACCGCATCATCGAAGTCTTTCCTGCCTCGGAGCAGCCGCAGATTCGCAATACTCTCTCCACGGCGCTGCGCATCGTAGTCGCCCAGAATCTCTTCAAGCGCGTCGACAAAAAGGGACGCTGTGCCGCACTGGAGATTTTGGTCTGTACCCCGGCCGTCAGCAATCTCATTCGCGACGCCAAAACGGTTCAGATTGCCTCACTCATGCAAACCGGGAAAAACGTGGGCATGCAGACCTTGGATGACGCGATCCAGGATCTACTCACGAAGAAGTGGATCTCGCCCGAAGAGGCATATGAGAAAGCTATCGATAAAAATCGATTCGCCAAACTCCTCAAAACCCCGCCGGATGCGCTGCAGTAGTATATGAGTCACCCACACATACGGTTACGAATCAAACAATCTACGGAACGGATTGAGTGCTCAGACCCGCTTCTCCGGTTTGAATGAACGGTTTTCTCGCTTCCACTTACGACTACGACTCGTCCAGTTGAATCGTCTCCACCCGGACCAGGGCGACTCCTTGGTCGACAAATCCCAGCTGTTCGGCTGCTCCTTCGCTCAAGTCGATGATCCTCTTTCCGGAATCAGGATTGTGCTGGCTGGGAAAGGGGCCGCGGTCATTCACTCTCACGATAACCGATCTCCCATTTTCCAGGTTCGTCACCTGCACATGAGTCGGAAGCGGCAGATACTTATGGGCTGCCGTCAATCCTCGCGGATTGAACAGTTCGCCGTTGGCCGTCATGGAGCCCTTGTTCTGGCGTAATGTCTCTTCCCCATACCAGGATGCCAGGCCCGTCTCCTCATACGTTTGGGCAGCGGAGACGTTCATCGGCACATAATATTGACCCTTGACGGTATAGGGAGCGCTTTTCACGCGCCCAAGACGAATCGCCTCCTTGACCGAAAGTCCATCCATAGTCTGAACGTCGTCCCTCACCAAGGGATATTCCAATGGAGCACGAACAACTTCAAAGGTAAACTTGCCGATCCGATAAACGAGTTTGGTCGTCCCTCTGGTCAATTGATACGCTCCTCGGACGACCCATACAGTCCCTTTCACTGTTCCTTTAATGACACGATAGCCCGTCTTGATCGTCGAGAAAGTCCAATCGATCACTGAACAGGAAGCAAGATTCAGTGCAGTGAGAAGGAGAAGCAGTGGAAGAAAAGTACCCGTCCGAATGTGCTTACAAACATGCCGTACGGGCAAAGGATGAGATTTCATTGTCTAATGCGTAACACCGCCAGCCACATCGAGAAGGAATGAGTCGCGGGCCTTCTCGTATCACGCGCCTCATCGAGAGACAACTTTGAAGTTATCACTAGCGATGATGAGCCCCTCGGTACCGTCTGCAAGCCTGACTTGAAAAGCATCATAATCCTTGCCGTGATACACGCCGATCGCCCGTGCTATCTCACTTGCTTTTAGAATCACGATCACTTTCCCTGGCTGAGGCCCCGTATTTGGAGACTCAGTAGACGGCGTCGTCTGTTCTATGCTGTGAACTTCCGTTGGTTGTTCAATCACCAGAACCGTCTCGCGATCGCCACATCCAACGGGCATTGCCACGCTGAGAGCACAGAGAGCGGCGATGGTGAGATGATCGCGGAATCGTTTCACAACAGGGTTCAACCACATATCTTCTCGCACAAGCTCTCCTCAATAAGTAATCCCGCCGACCACCCAATGCCGATCGTCTGGGATATCGATCAACAGTCTGGTGAGATTCATGCGGGCCAGCTGCGAACCGATTTCATCTTCCGTAAAAGCGGCGAGCAGTGAATTGTAGAAATCGCGCCGCAAAATGTCCGGCTCATTGGCGGCGTACTGGTCGACAATAGCCTGTGCTGCTTCCGGCGAGTCCGGACGAAGAAGGTCCATCACCAGAACCGGCGCTCCAGGCTTCACCAGCTGGCGAAGCTTCTGCCAGAACTGTAACGGATTCGGCAGATGGTGAAGCAGACTGTTCGAAATGACGGCGTCGACGATTCTCGCACCCGCAACCTCTTCAAACCGTTCACATCGCAACGTGATGCGATCGGTCAGTCCCGCTTCCTTCACCGCCTGTTCACCCAGCTGGATCATTGGCGCTGAGGCATCGATGCCGATGACCTGGCAGGCCGGAAACAGTTTGGCGAACCGAATAGGGATATCACCCGGACCACAGCCGAGATCCAATACCTTCCCCTGCGAAAACTCCGGGAAATATTCCTTGAATCGTTCGACGAATCCTTGATTCTCTTCTGCAAAGTCGGCTCGCGCGTACGCGTCCGCCTGTTTTGGGTCGTCCATGAGTTCTGGCTCTAGTCTTCGATTCATTATTTTCGTCCCTCGTCGTTCGTGAAGCGTATCTCGTATCTCGCAGACAAGATGGCGCCTACTCTCTTCTTGCCCTACGCTTCACGCTTCACGAAATACGTTTCACGTTTCAATTGTCACTTCGTCCCCTGGCCGCGCCACTCCGCCGCGCAGCACTCTCGCGTAGACACGACTCCAACCGGGATTGAGCTTCTGCGAAATGCGAGAGAAGTCCTCGTCGCGAAACCAGCGGCCATTGTGACTGCAGGGGGTTGTATAGCTCGTCACTTCGAGTTCGATATCAGGCCCGATCGTCAGTCGTACACCTGGTCGTACCAGTTCCCACTCTAGCCCGGATAAGGTCAGATTTTCACCGGATGATCCGGCATCGATCGGATGGCCTTCATCCTGAAGTCGCTCGATGATCTCGAGTGAAAACAAGCAGACCGCACGGTCAGGTCCGCCGTGAAACTTGAGATTGCGCTGCCGATCGCCTGCTAGCCCTCGGTCATTCACCTTGGCCTCCCAAACCGGCAGTTTCGGAACACCACCATCAGACACGCTGATCTGATGGACATGTGGGTAAGTCGGCCTGGTGGACATCGTTATGCTTCTCCGTCGCAGGATTCAGGTCTGAGAAATTTCATCGCCACCCACCCTTCATCCTCGCACCGATCGGCACAGACCAATCCAAGATTGGAAAACCGCTCAACGATCTCCTCCGCCTGGTCGGTAAGGATCCCGGAGACCATGATTCTCGCCCCTTCTGACGCCAAGCCTACCAAGTCGCTGGCGAGATCCAAGACTGTCTGCCGGTCAAGATTGGCCAGTACAAGATCGGCGACCCTCCGCCTTTCTTGCGGCAAATCAGCCAACGTGCCACAGATTATGTCAATTCGGTCCTTCAATTCATTCTGGACGACATACTCTCTCGCGCACTCCACCGCAATAGGATCGATCTCGACTCCAACGGCAGATGCGGCGCCGAGCTTGATCGCCGCCATGGCCAGGATGCCGCTGCCGGTGCCCACATCCAAGACCTGCTCTCCGCCATACATGTCCTTCTGCAACCACTTGAGTAACATTCGGGTCGTGGCATGATGGCCGGTGCCGAACGCCTGCTTGGGGTCCAATATGACTTCAATGTCACCAGCGTCGAGCGTGACCGGTTCCCAACTAGGGCGAATAACCAAACGCCCGACGTGAAGTGGCCTCACGGAGCGAGCCCAAGCTTCGTTCCAATCCTGAGCCGGCACCCGTCGTATCGAAAGAGCAATGTCGCCGATCGATGGAGCGAGGTCCGTAAGGATCCGGCGAATTAAAGAAAGCCGATCTTCGTTCCATTGGTCCTCCGCCCAATAGAGATGGACACTCCCTTCATCCTCCCACGCGCCTTGGAGGCTGGGATCGTCAAGTCGACTCAGCAACTCACCTACGTCGAACCGCTCTTGGATGCAGACGTCAATCCACTGATCGGTCATGTAACTCCGTCACAGAATTTGTTGGTCTGATGATCTGTTGATGGGCTCATTCGCGGTGTCGAATTTAGCAGATCAACAGATCGACAGATGCTCCTGATTCTCATTTGACGTTCCCGTCCGTTCCCAGTATGGTCGCTTGTCATGACGCTCTCGCGTATTGCCCAGCTCCAAACGATGGTCCGGCGGGCGGATCGTCTCATTGCTCGGGGAATCAAGACCAGCGCAACCTTCACACGATGGCGATTGGCCATTTTCCTCATCGGCCTCGTCGGAACCGTGACGCTCTACAAACTCGATCAGTATCACAGCGGCAATCTGGCTCTCGGAATATTCTTGGCCATCTTTGTCACTGTGGCCGCGTATCATAACAGGGAAGAAACCCGGATTCATCGGCTTCGTCAATGGAAGCAAATCAAGTTGACCCATCTGGCTCGGATGGCGCTGGATTGGTCTGCGATTGCTCCAAGAACCGGTGAAGCTCCGAGGTATCATCCATACGCCGCTGACCTGGATCTTTTCGGCGCGCATTCCCTGACACATCTCCTTGATACCACTGCATCCGATCATGGCAGAGACCGCTTGCATAGCTGGCTGCTGGAGCAGCCCCCTTCTCCGTCACACTGGCACACACGGCAGTCTTTGGTGAAAGAATTGGCATCGCGCTCCTTGTTTCGTGACCGTCTGGCACTCGAGGCTAACCTGACGGGAGACCAAGAAATCAACGGCAGGCGGCTGGCTGCTGTGCTTGAACATCCGATCGGCCTCCCTCACTTAGACACCGTTCTTCTCGTCCAAAGCCTCCTCGCTCTGACAACGCTGAGTCTTGCCTCGGCTTCAATGCTTGGCCTGCTCCCTGGCTATTGGATGTTTTCGTTCGCGGCGTATGTCTTGATCTACTTCATGACCGATCAAGGAGAAGAGTTGCTGGAGCATGCCGTCGGACTTCATCATGAAACCGAGCGGCTTGCCACGGTCCTGGGCTACATTGAACGGCATGCCAAACGACGAGACACGGCACTCACTTCGGTTTGGGCGAACCTCATCGGTACAGCCAGTCCGACGCTGCATCTCAACCGCGCAGCACGCACGCTACATGCGATCAGTATCAAGGCCCACCCCCTTGTTCATCTGGCGATCAACGCGCTGTGCCCATGGGATCTCTGGTTTACTCGGCGACTGATTCACATCCAGCACGAGATCAAACACGCTCTGCCTCGTTGGCTTGACTGTTTGGCTGAAATTGAAGCCGCGGCGGCATTGGGCACCTTTGCCTATCTTCACTCCGACTACACATGGCCGGCTCCTCTCATCTTGGCCGGCGAACTAAACGGCACACCCCCTGCTCTCCATTCAGACCGACTCGGACACCCGCTTCTCTCTGCCAACATCCGTGTGGCAAACGACATTCATCTGGCGGGACTTGGCTCGATTCATCTCATCACGGGTTCGAACATGTCCGGCAAGAGTACATTTCTACGAACGATCGGTATCAACCTCTGTCTGGCGCAAGCCGGAGGTCCCGTCTGTGCACGCTCGTTTGAATGGACCTGGAGCCGGCTGGCCTGTTGCATCCGTGTCGATGATTCACTCGATGCCGGTCTGTCGTTCTTCTATGCCGAGGTGAAACGACTCAAAACAATCCTCGATGCCACCAAAAGTATATCCGCGCCACCCGTACTGTTCCTCATCGACGAAATCTTCAAAGGCACCAACAACCGGGAGCGTCTGATCGGCAGCCAGGCCTACATTACCGAACTGTCGCAAGGAAACGGCTTCGGCCTCGTGAGCACCCATGATCTGGAATTGGCGGATTTGGAAGGCACCGTGCCGAGACTCATCAATGCGCACTTTCAGGAAACCGTGTCGGCCGGCACACTGGAGTTTGACTACCGACTCCGGCCAGGCCCCTGCCCCACGACGAATGCCCTGCGAATCATGGAACTGGAAGGGCTGCCTATTTCCCCGGTACCAAATATCAGGCACAATGGCCCACACGAATGATCACCTCGACCGGTTCTGACACTCATCCTCTTCGGGGTCTCCTGATCGCCCAATTCTGCGGCGCCTTCAACGATAACGCGTGGAAACTCATGGTCGCCTTGCTCGCCATTCGGCAAGCCACAGCCGGTCTGACACCGGGCCCCGCATTGGAAACCGTGGCGCAGACGCAAACCGCGATGGCATTTGTCATTTTCACGCTGCCGTTGGTGCTTCTCTCTCTCGTTGGAGGCACATTGGCGGATCGCGTCAGCAAGCGGACGGTCATCATCGCCATCAAAATCGTCGAGGTGCTTCTCATGACGACCGGCGCCGTCGCGCTCTGGCTGAATCCTGCCGGCGGTGTCTTGGCGCTGCTCGTTCTATGCGGCATGGGTGTGCACAGCGCCCTGTTTAGTCCTTCGAAATACGGCATCCTTCCCGAATTGGTCCCGCATGAGCGGCTTGCAACCGGCAACGGTCTCTTGGAGATGTGGACCTTCGCCGCAATTCTGACGGGAACTGCAGCCGGAGGACTCCTTCTTCAAGCCGCCGGAGATCAAACTTGGCTGGCTCCACTGACCTTGGCCGTCCTCGCGATCGTCGGCCTCGGGACCGCTTTTTCCATTCCACACGTGTCACCTGCCCGCGCCACCGGAGGCGTGAAAGCCACGGTCCAAGGCGCATGGGCGGCCATTCAATCCCAGCGGATGCTGCGCATGGCCATTCCCATGGAAGTCATGTTTTGGACGATTGCCAGTCTGTTCGGACAAAACCTGCTCGTCTATGCAAAAGCCGTCTTGCATTTATCCGATGCGATGTCGGGCCTTCCACTCACCATCCTGTCGGTAGGCATCGGGATCGGAGCCATACTCGTCGGACGAATCTCCCGCAATCGGGTCGAGTACGGACTGATTCCCTTGGGCGCCATCGGCGTATTTCTGACGTTACTGTCGCTTGGCGTCCTTGCACCCCCATTGGCAGGAACGTTCCTCACGATGGGAATACTGGGAATTTCCAGTTCATTCATTTTTGTTCCGTTAAACGCCATCCTCCAATGGAAATCCCCGTCCGATCGAAGAGGCGCCGTCATTTCGTTCTCCAACACCTGTGTCTTCACCGGTATCTTGTTGGGATCACTCGTAGGCGGTTCCTTGGCCAACGCCGGCCTCTCGACAACCGGCATATTCTTGGCCGCTGCCGCCATGACCTTGGGCGGAATCGGATGGGCGCTTTGGTTTTTACCTGACACCTTTATTCGGCTGATACTGGTCATTCTCACCCATACACTCTATCGGCTCCGCATCATCGGTCAGTCTCATGTTCCCTCATCCGGTGGCGCGCTCCTCGTACCCAATCACGTCTCCTTTATCGACGGGTTCCTACTGATCGCCAGCTTGGATCGACCGGTTCGTTTCGTCGTCGATGCGCAATATGCCGAGCAGCCGATGTTCAAACCTTTTATGAAGGCGCTCCACGTCATCCCCATTTCATCCCACGGAGGCTTGCGGGTCATTTTGAAGGCGCTCCGCGATGCCGGTGCCGCCGTCGACAGGGGAGAGCTCGTGTGCATCTTCCCGGAAGGCCAGATCACTCGTACGGGAACATTATTGCCGTTCCGGCGGGGTTTCGAACGGGTCGTGAAAGGCCGGACCGCTCCCATCATCCCGGTTCATCTCGACCGTGTGTGGGGCAGCATCTTCAGCTTCAATCACGGCCGCTTTCTCTGGAAAATTCCGGAACAACTTCCGTACCCCGTGACCGTCTCGTTCGGCGCACCGCTTCCTCCGGATACACCGGCAGACGAGGTGCGCGGGAAGATTCGCGAACTCGGCGAAGCAGCATGGCAGCTCAGGAAACCGAGCCGCCGGCCGCTCCATCGTGAGTTTATCCGGTCAATGCGTCGCTATCCTCTTCGACTGGCCATGGCCGACCAGAATCGCCCCCACGTCTCATCCTTGCAAGCTCTCATCGGTTCAATCGTCCTGGCGAGAACGCTTCGGCCGTACTGGAAAGATCAACAACGGGTCGGCGTCTTGTTGCCACCCACAGTCGCCACCGCTCTGGTGAATGTCGCCGCACCTCTCTGCGGGAAAACCATCGTGAATTTGAACTACACGGTCGGGAAATCCGGGCTGGAGGCCGCCGTAGAATTGGCGGGCCTGCGCACAATCGTGACGAGCCGCGTCTTCGTTGAAAAGGCCAAGCTTGAACTGCCGGATGGCCCGGCGGTCGTGTGGCTGGAGGACGTGGCCGCGACAATCGGCAAGGGTCAGAAAGTGCTGGCTGCCTTGCTGGCCATCTTCGCTCCCTGTCGCTACATCGAACGCGCCTGCGGCCAGACAACCCCTCTCACTTCCGATAGCCTTGCCACAATCATCTTCAGCAGCGGCAGCACGGGCGAACCCAAAGGCGTCATGCTTTCGCACTTCAACATCGATGCGAACAGCCAGGGTGCGACGCAGGTGCTCCATTTCTATCAGAACGAACGCGTTCTTGGCATTTTGCCGTTCTTTCATTCATTCGGATACATGGTGTTCTGGTTCGTGATGTCCAACAATGCCGCGATGATCTTTCACCCCTCCCCCCTCGACGGGGTGGCGATCGGCGAGCTCATCCTCAAGCATCGGATCACGTTTATCGTCACCACACCGACGTTCCTGCAACTGTACTCCCGGCGCTGTACGCCGGAACAATTCAGTTCGGTGCGGGTGATTCTCACCGGAGCGGAAAAATTGCCGGCACGGCTCGCCGACACCGTCGAAGACAAATTCGGGATCGGCCCGATCGAAGGCTATGGAGTCACGGAATGCGCCCCTGTCATTGCCGTCAATTGCCCGGACTTCCGTGCCGCCGGTTACTATCAACCGGCCTCACGCCGAGGCACTGTGGGTCAGCCGCTTCCGGGTGTGTCGGTGGAGATTGTCGATCCTGATAGTTATGCACCGCTCCCGGCCGGTACACCTGGAATGTTATTGGTGAAGGGACCGAACGTGATGCATGGCTACCTGGGGCGCGAAGATCTTACTGCTCAAGTCATGCGCAATGGCTGGTACGTCACCGGCGACATCGCCTCTCTGGATGAAGACGGATTTTTGACGATTACCGACCGACTGTCGCGTTTTTCAAAAATCGGCGGCGAGATGGTCCCCCATGGCAAAGTCGAAGAAGCCTTACAACAGGCGGCTGAAGCCGACACACAGGTCTTTGCCGTGACCGGCCTACCCGACGAGAAAAAGGGAGAACGTCTCGCAGTCCTTCATACGCTTGAGGAATCCCGCATTCCTCCTATCCTGGAAAAGATTTCGTCGAGCGGCTTGCCCAATTTATTTATCCCGGGGAAGCATCAGTTCGTCAAGGTCGACGCGCTACCGGTCCTGGGCACGGGCAAGCTCGATCTGCGCGGTGTGAAGCGTATTGCGATGGAACGACTCTCTTCGCGTGAAACGTGACTCGTGAAGCGTATCTCGCAAAACACAAGAGGGCTGACACGAAGGCACATCGCCAATAGATGAATCATTCCGAACAACCCTTCACGAACGACGCTTCACGAGATACGACTCAGAAATCACTCATCGACTGCCATGTCCATCTCGCGGCGTTGCCGGACGGCGACAACGGCTGTTACATCTCGCCCAAGATGCTCAAGAGTCCTTTGTTTCGTTTCCTACTGTGGAAGCATAAGCTTGCTCCGGACAAGCCGCGCGAGGCGAACCGGAAATATATCGAGGATCTCCTTGACGAACTACGCGCGTCACGTCAGGTACAACAGGCTGTCTTGCTCGGTATGGACGGAGTATACGACCGGCAGGGCAGACTCGATCAGGCGCATACCGATTTCCTGATCGACAATACCTACGTGTTGAAGACCGCGAACGCCTTTCCACGCGAGTTTCTTGCAGGTCCGTCGATCAATCCACAACGGGGCGACGCCATTGAGGAAGTCCACCGGTGTGCCGACGCCGGAGCCGTGCTGGTCAAAGTCTTGCCCAACGCGCAACAGTTCAACCCCGCCGACCTCACATACAAACCGTTCTACCGCGCCCTGGCGGAACGGAAGCTGCCGTTACTGAGCCATGTCGGCTATGAGTTCAGTCTGATCGGCAAGGATCAATCGGTCGGCGACCCGGATCGCCTCCGAATCGCCCTGGATGAAGGAACCACGATCATTGCAGCCCATGCTTGCAGCTACGGGCTGATGCTGTACGAAAAGTTCATTCCCACGTTGCACGAACTTACAAACCGCTATCCTCATTTTTACGCCGACATCTCTGCGCTCACACTCCCCAATCGATTTCGCATGCTCCTCTACTTAAGGAAGCATCCTGAGTTACAAAGCCGCCTTCTCTTCGGCACCGATTACCCGCTGTCTGTCTTTCATCTCGCTGCCTGGGGACGCGTAGGACTCGGCACGTTATGGAATATGGTTCGCACAAAGAACCGCTTCGACCGTCAGGTGGAGGTCTGTAAGGGGTTGAATCTGAATTTTCGATCTTTCGGCGAACTTTTTCGGACCAGACCGCAGACGGCTGGGAAGCTAAACTGACGCAAGCAGTGTGTCTGTCCAAAACAAAAAGGCGGTTCTCCTCTAGAGGAGAACCGCCTTAACGCTATTAGGGAATCAACTGCGGGATCTATGGATTAACTGAGATGCGATCCTTGATCAAATCGAATGTTTCTTTTGGGACCACGTTCTTCGCCACCAATTCACCCTTCACGCGATAGGGACGATTGCTCACGATGCGATCGGCCTCATCTTGTTTCAATCCGAGGAACAGGATCATGTCGTTCGCCGAAACCTTATTGATGTTCATCGCTGCCGAAGTCGCTGCCGGAGGGGCCGTCGCGGTTCCGGATGGAGCCTGGCCGGGGGTCGCTGTCGCTGTTTGAGCGGAGGTCCCGCCATGAGAGCGATCCTTGAGCTCTTTTTGATAACGAGCGACCAAAGCTTTCAGCGTGTCGTTATGGCGTTTCACGTCCTGATATTCCTGCCGCACGTTCTTATTCTGTGCCGATAACGCCTTGACTTTGTCCTCGAGTTCCTTTGTTCGTCCTTCGATCGTGCCTCGCTCCGCGTCACGCCCGTGCTCGATGCGTAGGAGTTCATCGCGAGCCGCTTGTGCATCGTTGCCGAACTTCAGATTCAATTCTTTGAGGGTTCGGACCTGTTGTTCCATGGCGTTCTTCTGTTGGCGAGACTTCTCCAATTCCATCTTGACGTTGTCCGCCTCGGTCAACGCATCTTGGTATTTCTTGTTGGACACACACCCAGTGGTCAACACCGCCCCAACCAACACTATCGCCGTCCACTCGCGTCTCATGCGATCCTCCCTCCATCAAATCCGACGTCTTGCCCGGGCATCATCAAATATCGAATCACTTCACCGGCTGTGACAGTTCTTCCAGCGGTTCCTTTCATTGTGTGTATGCCAACACCCTGACATTGTCAACATATTTGCTTTTGCACGAATCAGTTCCCTGCTGGGCCGACACCTCGCGCCAAACCATGAATGCTTGACGGATCGTTGCCGCTCTGTGATCATCGCTCACATTCTATCAAAGATGGCCGCGAAGATTGAAACCTCTCACCCGCCTAGGCAGCAAGCCACGGTTATTAAACCGTGGAGAAGTGCACAATGAGTGTCCTCCGAAGCCTTGGCGAAGGAGGACACACTTCGGCGAGGTGTCGCCGAAGAATCAACAGCGACTACGGCTGCCTGTCTCTCCGCAGTAATTTGTTACGGAGGATAGATCAAGCCGTGGAGCTCCACTCACTACCCTAAATCCTCCATGGTGTACGCATGAATGAATGGGGCCCTACGCTCGCCGTGATACTGGGAATCGTCGAAGGACTCACGGAGTTTTTGCCCGTGTCGTCCACGGGACACCTTATTCTGGTTGGTCATGCCCTCGGCTTCACCGGTGACGTCGCAGCCAACGCGGAAATTTCCATCCAGCTGGGTGCGATTCTTGCCGTCATCGTCTT
>CAZPNQ010000031.1:0-38394 GCA_964587955.1 uncultured Nitrospira sp. | reverse complement strand
AGGATGATGATCTTTCGACCTTTGTCCGTGAATCGTTCGAACATCCTGCCTCCTTACTCGTGAGTGCGAATCATGGCCGCGTTCGAGCAAACCGTTGAAAAATCTTGGCCTAATTTTAACCACAGTATTCTAGAGAGTCAAGGTTGAGCAGATAACGAGCATCGCGACACGATGGCAAACATCTGGCCGCTTCTCTCTTCTACCTGCCTTGGATGCGATAGGCCGTGCGTTGACATAAAAAGAAGTACCCCGATACAATCGCCATCCTTTTCCCGCTCACGTAGACGGATCCATGAAAAGTAAAAGTATCGGGATTCTCACCAAGCCAAAATTTCCTGAAGTCAAAGCCACGTTGCTCGGGGTCGTCGCCTGGCTCCGTGCCCGCAGCATAACCGTCCTTCTCGATACAACGTCTGCAACGTTACTGAATGAACCGGGCGGAATTCAGAAAACGCAACTCGCCGAAAAGGCCGACGTGCTGTTGGTGTTGGGCGGCGACGGAACCATTTTGAATGCAGCACGACTGGCGGCAGAACGGAGCATTCCTATCTTGGGGGTCAACATGGGCGGCCTCGGCTTCCTCACCGAAGTCCGATTGGACAATCTCTATCCTTCACTGGAACGAGTGTTCGCCAACGACTATACCCTCGATGAACGCCTCATGCTCGCCACACACGTTCATCGCCATGGAGAAACAGTTGCGCGAGGGATCGTCCTCAACGACGTCGTCATCAGCAAAGGCACCCTCGCCCGCATGATCGAACTGCAAATCTCCATCGGAGGGCAGTTCGTGACGAACCTGCGAGGTGATGGTCTGATCATCGGAACACCGACCGGGTCTACCGCCTACTCGCTCTCTGCTGGGGGTCCCATCATGAACCCCGCTCTCCAGGCGCTCATCGTCACCCCCATCTGTCCGCATACATTGACGCATCGTCCGTTAATCGTACCGGGCGATGTCGTCATTGAAGTGACGTTGACAAGTAAGGATGACGGATCCATGGCCACACTCGATGGGCAAGTCGGCGTGGCCATGATACAGGGTGATACGGCGGTGATTCAGGCTTCAGACTATCGGACGAGATTGATCAGGTTTCCGGAAAGCCACTACTATGAAGTGTTGCGGGAAAAATTGAAATGGGGGCATGGATGAACAATGGAACGATCAATGACGTTGTGCCTTCCCCTGCTCAATATATTTGAGCATGTCTTGATTTCCTGAAAACTTGAACTCTCCGATACAGTCGGCCTTCCCTGCGAATGAGCGTTCCACCGCGTCAAGTGCTCGTAAGCCGTTCACGTCGACCGGACGGCTCTTCCGTTGATTGAGTAGCGCATGCAGATGATCGAGCACGATCTTGGCATCTCCGCCGCCGTGTCCCTTGGTGACGAGATAGCGTTCGACGATTTCTGCACACCAGTCTCCATCTCGTTTCGCGACACCGACGAGCCCCTCGCTGGCCTTCCGAGCCCAGCCGGCCAAAAACACCCCATCCATTACCTTACCGGTCGAATCGTCGTAGGCCTGAAAAAGCGCATCATCGGGATCATTGCCGGTTTTGTTGGGGTTCGTGACAAACATGCCATTCTTGTATGGCAGACCGACGGTCTCATCCACCCGATCACCAACGGCAAACACAACCGAATCGCAGGGAAACTCATAATACTGCTTCAGACCCGCAGCGACGGTATCCTCACCCTTGGGATCGAGCCGGTTATCTTCCATTTCAAGTCCGCGAACCCGATTGTTGCCGTCAACCAGAATACGCTTCGGTGACGCAAGGAAGCGGAACCCCATCTTTGTCTCGGTCACTTTCGGCTCACATTTGGTAAATTCGTCGGTAAATGCCCGTAAAACGTCATCGGGATTCTGACCGACCTTGGCGAGACGGTCCTTGATACGCTCGAATTCGGTTTTGATCCCTTCCAGGTCCATGTTGGCACAGATGCTGCGAATTTCTTTTGGGTTGTACTTACGTTCCACCGGTCCTCGTCTCACAATCGCCGTGACCCTCTCAACCTTCTTGTAGCGGACCAACCAGTGGGCGATATCCACCATCACATCTCCCGCCCCGATCACGGCAACGTGTTTTCCCATTTCAAATGGGCGGTCGCCAAAGCCCGGTAAACGATTGAAGTGATACACCACATCCTTTGCGTGGAACACGCCCTGAGCCGCGTCTCCCTCGACGCCGATGGCCTTGGTTCCCTGTGCACCGATGGTGAAGACAACCGCGCTCGCGCCCAGTCCGCACACGTCTTCGACCGTAAGGTCTTTTCCGTTCCCGATGGAGACATTTCCAAAATAATGGACGTTCTTCTGTTGAAGGAGCTCCCAGTATTGTTTCTTAAGACCTCCACGAAGTTTTAGCTTGGAGGGGAATATCCCGTATTCAGCCAATCCGCCGAATTTGATATCACGATTGAGAATAATGATTTCGTGTCCGGCTTTGGAGAGCGCACTGGCAACAGCCATACCAGCCGGCCCCGCTCCCGCCACGACTATCACATGTGCCTGTGTCCCGCTCATACGATGTTCCTCAATGAAGTGATAGAAAAACCTGAAATATCAACGGATCGCGGACTGTAGCATAGCCGTTCCTGCACTGTCAAAAGCTCTACTGGCGCAGCGAGGAGCTGACGAATCTTGTAGTAGGAGCGTTGGTGAACGTGGAAGCTACCCCGTCTCGATCCCCTGCTCTTTCGGCTAATGCTGCGCCACATTCATAGATGCAAGAGATATAAGCCGCATGTTGAGCCGGTCGGCATAGCCGTACTCAGAGAGATGCGAGCACTCCAGCCGAGATCTACTTGCGCAGGTAATCTCTTGTCGTCTACAATCCACCCGCTCCAGCACGACCACTCTGTCCCTCCGTCATGTCATACCGTTGGCGAAGGCGAACAACGCATGTTCAATAGCCAATCCATGGCTCCATCGTTAGGTGAAGTTCGCGCACCATCCATACACTACCATCGTATCGGCAAGAACGACTGTGGAACACCGCTGCGAGTGCTGGGTTTGGATGAAGCGTACTCCGTCCCGACTTTTGAGCTCGCCGAGGAATTGATCGCACACGGCGCGGATAGCGCGCGCATCGCCATCACCGCGCATGATTCCGCAGAAGATCAATGTCGGGAGTATTGCCAGGTGGCGGCAGGTCTACCGCTTGTCCCTACCTCGCCGTTCGATTTCAAGCAATCAATCGTTATTGTCCTCCCGACTTACAATGAACGCGCCAATCTTGAGAAACTTGTCACTGCGATCGGCCAATATCTCGTGACCGATGTCTTGATCGTCGATGATAATTCGCCGGACGGAACCGGAGAGTTGGCCGATCAATTATGCGTTCGGCATGCGCATGTCCGGGTGCTGCACCGGTCAAAAAAGGAAGGGCTTGGGCCGGCCTATTTGGCTGGATTCGAATTGGCACTGCAGCGGAATTATGATCTCATCATCGAAATGGATTGCGACTTCAGCCATGCACCTTGGGATCTTCCACGCTTGGTGCACCGCAGCCTCAAGGCCGACCTGGTGATCGGGAGTCGCTACGTACCCGGAGGTGGAACCGAAAACTGGAACCCAAGCCGTCGTTTCGTCTCTCGCTGCGGCAACAGCTATGTCAGCCTTTTTCTAGGTTCAGCCATTCACGACTGGACAGGAGGATTTCGCTGCTATCGTCGTGAGCTCCTGACGCGGATGAATCTCGCATCCGTCCGGGCAAAAGGGTACATCTTTCAAGTAGAGCTGGCCTGGCGGGCAGTGCAGCTTGGTGCAGACATCAGCGAGCTTCCCATCCGGTTCAGCGATCGCGTCCAAGGCCAGAGCAAGCTCGGATGGCGCTCCATCGCCGAAGCGCTGGTGGAAGTGCCCAAAATGTATCTTCTGGGGCGAGGCAGTCGAGAAGAACTTCCGCTTCGATAGAACCAATCAGATCGCAGTCATCAACATACCGCACCATGATTCATGCAGGACTTCATAAGAAAAGCGGTCGGCCCGGAAGGCTCCAGTTTAGTCAGATCAATGATGAGTTCGTCCTTCGCGTTGGCTAAAATCCCGTCCAGCAGGCTGCTCTTCATAGGAATGACCGCATTCGAAGGCTGAAAGATCAGGTCAAAGCCTTTCGCGGCCGTTGGCCGCATAGGGTAACGCCGATCATAGATCATCCCATAAGCCGGGATGCCGTAAATGATTCTCCAGTTTCCCAGGATGATATGCAGTTCCGTCCCATGAATGTAGAGCCCGCCTGTCGTGATAATTCGCCGGGCCAATGTCTGCGGTTGGCTCAAATAGAAGGTCACTCGCTCATTGTCTTTCGCCTCCCCCAGCGCCTCCGCTATGCGCACAGACAAGAGAGCCAACTCCTCATCCGTGAAGGCCGGAACCAAGGGAGATTCTCCCCGCATCCACCGCTGGAGTGCAATCCAATGCTCCTGCACCTTCAATCCCGATAAAATCGTCCTCATTTTTTCCGGGTCGATCGTGAACGGATGAGCATGGTGGCTCGGCGGCCATTCCGGGAGCACTTCCGAATCCTCTTCCAGTCGCACGAAATTAACCGGATCCTCGTAAATGATCCGCGATGGCACATGAGGAGCGGCACAACCCAAAAACAGTAAGGAGTAAAGGGTGAGTAGTAAGGTGTTGGTCACGGTCATCCTTTTTCGGTGCCGATTACTTATCTCCATGCAGTCTTCCCCTAACCCTTTACCGTTCACCCCTCACTAATGGAGATCGTCATCTCGGCTCGTTCCAACGGATTGTCTCGTCCATCACGTTTCATATTGACGATCTTATCGGCAATCTCCATTCCGCTGACCACTTCTCCAAATACCGTGTATTGCCAATCGAGGAAATTGGCCTCTGCGACACAAATGAAGAATTGTGATCCGGCGCTATCCGGATCGTTTGCACGAGCCATCGAAACAATGCCTCGCGTATGCGGTTTGCTGTTGAACTCTGCCTTGACTTTGTAGCCCGGTCCGCCCATTCCGTGCGAGGATCGGTCCGAATTTTTACTGTTGGGATCTCCTCCCTGAATCATGAAACCGGGAATGACGCGGTGAAACGTCGTCCCATTATAAAACCCCTCCCTGGAAAGTTTGACAAAATTGGCGACGTGGCCGGGCGCCACGTCCGGGAAAAACTTGAGCACGATCTCTCCCAGGGATTGTCCCTTACTTGTCACGGCTATCGTTGCCTGCACCGTTTCGCCTGTATCAGCCATTACTTTCGTCCTTTCTGACAGCATGTTGAGAAAATTCGTTAGCGGTGTTCTTGCGGGACACTGCCGGCTCACCAACTCGCTGGCGCACACCCCTTTTTCTTCATCGCGCCGTGCGCTTCATTATTCTTCGCGTCGCGGACCTCGCTTCGGCCTTGCCCGTGGAGCAGCGCGTCTCGGCTCGCCTCGATGAGTCGGCCCGCGTCGATGAGTCCGCGAGGCGGGCGAAGCAGGCGCTCCGGGGTTGGGAGGGTGAGATCAGCAGCCTTTTTGAGCATCCTGAAATTATTCTGTCATCAGCACCACACGAAGGATTCAATCATATTGCTGCCGTCCACCGCGTTTTTCGCAGCCTGCTAGATTTAGCGAAAGAGAAATGGCGGGGGAGCCATTCCCGCCTCCAGCCCCTCATTGATCGCCATCCACGATGCACCGTCATCACTGCGGAACACTCCAGCACTCGTCCCCGCATACAGACCTTTATCGCCTGAACCGATCAATACTTGCACGGCAAGGTTCGTGAGTCCCTTATTGATGGGCATCCATTGCTTGCCTTTGTCCACGGTCCTAAAAATTCCGTTCCCGGTTGCCACGACGACTCCTTGGTCACTGAATACGATACCCCGGATAGAGTCATTGGGCAATGCTCGGCTGATGGGTCTCCACGTAAGCCCGCTGTCCGCGCTACGAAAAACTCCGCCGTCGAACGTGCCTGCCAAAATACTTTGATCCTGATCGATGACGAGAACACGAATGAAGTTTTCGATCATTCCCTCGTGGTCCTTCAACCCGTGCCGCATACGAACCCAGCCGTTTGAATGCGGGCTGAACCGAAAGATGCCTTTGCCGGAAGTCCCGGCGAATAAGGTTCCATCAGAAGCGCGAGCGAGTGCGTGGACCAGAATATCATCCAATCCCGACGTGACAGGCGTCCATTGATCCTCGGAGCCATGCAGGCGATACACGCCATCTCCGGTACCGGCAAAAAGTTCCTGGTCCACCGCCAGTAAGGCTTTGACTTCAAGCCGTTTGAGACCGGCATTGACGGACTGCCAGCTGTTCCCTTCATCGCGCGAACGAAACACGCCACCGCGAAACGTACCGGCATAGACCGCGCCGTCTTTTGCTGAGGCCAAACTCAAGATAAAAGGATCGGTGATACCGCTTCCTACTCGGGCCCACGTTGCACCACGATCCACGGTGCGAAAAATTCCATGCCCAAAGGATCCTGCATACATGACTCCATTGCGGTCGAGGATCAGCGCCTGTATGCTTGCTGCGGATTGTTCAGTTGGGTCCGATGCCGCCGGAGACTCCAAAACCCTCAATGGCATAGGCGACAACAGCCGATCGGAGATCTGAAGGCTTTCTCCACCCGCCGAACCGTGAAGACTGCTCCATAGCACTATCACCGAAGCGACCGTGCCTATGCACCGAGCCTTTACGGTTTCCGGCTTCATCGCAACCTCGTTCCAGCGGTGTTGATCGGAAGGTCAGGATCAAGCGGCAAATCGATCCCTCCCGAGTCCTGATTCCGCCCGAAAAGTCGAGCGCCGAGAACTCCAATCTCATACAGCACCATCAAGGGCACCGCCATCAAGAGCATGGTAAAGAGCGTGGCGTCAGGAGTGACGATAGCAGAGACGATGAGACACGACAAAATGGCATGTTTACGATAACGGACGAATGTGGCTGCTGATATCACTCCGATCATAGCCGCCAGACTCATGGCCAAGGGTAATTCGAAGGCACAGCCGAAGATGAGCAGGAATTTCACGTTAAAATCAATGTAGGTGCCGACGCTCAGCTGCGGAGTGATATCACGATCGAGTCCGAAACTCACGAACAGGTCGATCACCACCGGTAATATCACCATGTTGCAGAAGACCAGCCCTAACGCGAAGAGCCCCCCCGCCACCATGAACAGCGGGATCGCCCAACGCTGTTCTTTCGGTAACAGCGCAGGTTCGACGAACTTCCAGCACTGATAAAAAATGACCGGCAAACTGAGAATGACTGCCGCCAACAACGACACCTTGATCGAAGCAAACAGCGCCTCGGTGGGCCCATAAAATGCCAGCTGGTTCGAAAAAGGTCGGTTGAGCCACGCCACCATTTCGGTGGAAAAGGAGAAGGTCAGCATCAACGAAGTCAAAACCGTCACACCTATGACGATCAATCGTCGTTTGACCGCTTGGATGTGGGAGGCAAGCGGATGGATGGTCTGTTCCATATCGACAGATTCAGCCGACTGCAGAGTCAGCGACTGGTCGCCTTTACCGCGTCGGCTCGAGGCTTTGCTCGCGGTACAGGCGAATCAGTTCTGCAAGCTTATCTTTCTTCGCCAATTTTTCCTTTTGTAACCGCTTTTTCTCGACTTCTTCGGATGGGGTGAGGACATGGCGCCTCTGCAGCTCGTTCAGCTCATGATCCAGGCGATGGTGGGATGCTTCCAGTTCCCGAAATTCGGTGTTGGAGTGGCGAAGCTGTTCGACAATCGCGTCTTCCGTCAACATAATGACACCTCCTGGTTAAAGTGAGTCCGTTGAAGCTGATTCACCTCCTGAGGCAAAGCGCCTGTCCCGCTGCGGCCTACTCGACATTGCGAGCGGATTCATTTCCATCAGCACGGCATCTTCGATGGGATTCGTATAATAACGAGGGCGACTACTGATGGGCACAAAACCTATACGCGTGTAGAGGGAACGGGCAGGATCGTTCGAGGCTCTGACTTCGAGGACCGCCCGAATTGCCGCATGCTCTAATCCCATGCGGAGGGCTTCAGTGACAAGCGCCTCTCCAACCCCTCTCCTTCGCATCGACTCTCGCACCGCCAGATTCATCAATCGCAGCTCTTCAAAGACGATCCAGAAGCAATGATACCCGATAATTCTGGAACCTGCGTGTGCTGCCGATTCCTCGTGTTGCCACGCGACGAGAAAGTGCGCGAATTGGTTACTCACTAACTCAGCCTCCAGCATTTTGCGCGTCCAGGGGGACGAGAAGCAAGCCTCTTCCAACGCAAGGATGTCCGGTAACATATCCGGCGTCGCTGGGATGATTCGAAATTCAGAACGTACCACGTGACGGCTCACTTTTTTTGCAGGCGTGACCGCCGATGGCCCCGAGCCAATCGTTCGGCAATTTTCGTTTCAACCCGCTGCTGGCGCCTTGCAACGGGTGAAAGGCCTCCCGACAGTTCGTATTGGATTTCCGCTTCGGCCCGCTGGACATACAGCGGCTCAACCAAATCCCCAGCAACTTCATCTCGTCGAAGTCGTTCCATCCCGATACGCGCGACTTGAATAGCCGACGGCTTGAAGACATGATCTGGCCCTACCGTCACGATGACCGACTCTGACAACGCCGCTCGAATGTCCGATTCCATCGACGACCAGCCGGCCCCAAATACCACCGTGGGCCCGGTCAAGCTCTGCGCGAGGGCTTTCGGAGTTCCAACCTGCTCGCTGACAACACGCTCTACTCGGCCGTCCCCGGTCCGACGGAAAATCGCCCAATACACTTCGCCGCGACGGCTGACCAGTATTGGACAAACCGGAATCGTTGACGCCTCCAGACTCCTCGCCATGGCCTCCAGTGTCGGTACCGGCACGAGAGGAAGCCCGGTGGCTCCCCGAAGACCTAGGCATGTTGCAATCCCCACCCGAACGCCGGTAAACGAGCCGGGTCCGACCGAGCAGGCCAGACCACTGAGATCGCCTAGTTGTAATCCGGATTGAGACAACAGCCGATCGATAGTGGGCAAAAGCAGGGAACCATGAGCACCGCCGGCCTCTTGCGCATGCGTCGCCAGAGTGAGGTCGTTTTCCAGAATCGCGACACTCTGCCACGTCGTGGCCGTTTCAACCGCAAGAATCTTCATGGACGATTATGAGGTCTGCCCTAAATCTTCTGCCCGTATGGCTTGGTTGTGATGCATCTCGTGGAAGGTCACCTGTACGGTGCCCTGTCCACGACCATCTTCGAGAGAAATCTTAAACGGCCGAAACAACCGAACGTCCTGATCACCAGTGGCCTGTGCTGGAAGACTTCCCAACTCCTCGAGCGGCCTAAAATCTTCATACTGAATCGTCGCTTCGACCTCGCCGCTCGCCCCCAGCCACTCTTCTTGTACCACCAGCAAGCGGCGGTCAAACCACAAGCGGCGGACAGGCGAATGCGATGGGCTCGTTCCACGGGTTGCTGATGCGTAGACGTCGAGACGATATCGGCCGTTCTCTTCTGTGACCCTCACCACCTCATCCCTGGCAATTGAATGCGTCCCCAATACACCACCGACCGCCCATACACTCAACTGAGAGAATCGCGCCAGCTTCCCTAAATTCTTCATGTCGGACTGGTGACCGGTATACGTTTTTCCCTCAAGAGGCAACCGGAGCCTGTACAGATCATCAGCTTGAACAAAGTCGAACAGCTCATTTCCAAAAGGAGTGAACCCTCTCAGCCGTAACGCGTTCGGACGGCGGTAATAGACGGCGCCTTCGACCCGTGAGGCGATTGGGACGAACCCGCCCCGTACTTTCGCGCTGAACAGCCCCTTCAAAGACTGAATCGTTGCATCTCGCTGGCGCAACAGCGTGGTCAATTCTTCGGCAGTCACTTGTTTAAGCGGCGGCTCTTCCTGCCTCGGGCCGAACAGAGCGCATGCTGTGAGAAGGAGCCAGAACGACGTGAGAACTGTTAGGGAATACGCGTGTCTCAGCATCTTAATTCTTCTTTATCCCTCTGGTATGGCGAAGTAGAGGGTCTCTTACTGCGCGCAAATGTTTCACCCACCCAACCCTCGACGCGCCAAGACGCGTCTTCCCCCGAGCGATGGCTTTCCGCGCGGTAACGGTGCGTCTCGGCGCACCGGGGCGGGCGGGTGAGATGGCCACGCGTTGGGCGAGCACAGAGACCCTTCCGCTTCGCCATGCTTCTCACGCCAACACCGCATCCAATGCCTCTCGCACTTCCTGAATGCCGATCAAGTCCATCCCATCGATTGGGTCGAGCTTCGCGACATTCCGTTCAGGCAGAATACATCGCTTGAACCCCATCTTCACGGCCTCGCGAATGCGCAATTCAGCCTGACTGACGGCACGTACCTCTCCTCCCAAACCGACCTCTCCCAACAGCAATGTTCCCGGCTCGACAGGCACCTCCCGTAAACTCGAGGTCACAGCCGCCACGATCCCCAGGTCAATCGCGGGTTCGTCGATATGCATCCCCCCGACGACATTCACATACACATCTTGCCCGGAAAGATGCACCCCCAGCCGTTTCTCCATGACGGCAAGCAGCAGCGAGACTCGATTGACCTCCACTCCGTTCGCCATTCGCTTGGGTATGGCATAGGTGGTTGAGGAAACCAACGCTTGCAGTTCGATCAGGATAGGCCTGGTACCCTCAAGACTCGACACGACCACGGAACCGGTACTCCGTTGGGGTCGTTCCGCCAGGAATAGCTCTGAGGGATTGCTCACTTCTTCGAGTCCCCCATCCTTCATTTCGAACACGCCAATCTCGTTCGTCGACCCAAAACGGTTTTTCACGGCACGGAGAATCCGATAGCTGTGTCCTCTATCTCCTTCAAAGTATAAGACGGTATCGACGATGTGTTCCAGCAGCCGTGGCCCGGCGATCGCCCCTTCTTTGGTCACATGCCCGATGATGAAGACCGGCACGCCGGCCCGCTTGGCAAACCACATGAGTTGCCCGGCGACTTCCTGAACTTGACTGATACTGCCGGGAGCAGATGTAATCTGTTCCGTGTACACCGTCTGAATTGAATCGATCACCACAGCGGCCGGCCCGATTTCCTGCACCGCTTTCAGAATCTGCTCAAGCGAGGTTTCGGCCAAAATCAACAAATATGGATGTTCGATACCAAGCCGTTGCCCGCGCATCTTGATCTGCCGGGGTGACTCTTCTCCTGAGACATACAGCACAGGCGCCTCCTTTGCCGCCAACCGTGGCAGGGCCTGCAAGAGGAGGGTCGTCTTCCCAATTCCAGGATCCCCTCCGATCAAGATGACTGCACCGGGAATGACACCACCTCCCAGTACTCGATCAAATTCACCGATACGGGTGAGCCGACGATCTTCTCCCACGACTTCGATGTCACCGATAGGCGTGGCCTGGGCCTGAGTTGTCTTTATCGTGGCAGGCCGACCCTTTCCGGTGGCAGCTTGCCGTTCCTCTTTCATGGTATTCCAGCCGCCGCAGTCGGGGCAGCGGCCAAGCCACCGTGGAGCCTGATGCCCACAGGTTTGGCATGAAAAGACGATTTTGGATTTCAAAAATGGCCTCGTAGAGGGGACGATCTCAAGTACCTATATTAATGAATTTCCAAATAGAATAAAAGCTGCTGGGAAGAGTGGGCGTTTTCGAAAGAAGATTATTTCGAGACGCCTCAGTATCGCTGTGTGACAACGTCTGCACGGCCAACGGCGCATCCCACATCATCGATCTTTCATCCGAGAAGAAAAATTGGTGTACTTATTCGTCGGATTTTATTGATCACGACCTGTGCCCTAACAACGCAGCTGTCTGAGAACACATCATCGCAATCCACGCGTCTGGAGAACTTTCATCTTGACGAACCTGCGCGGTTTACTCTAACTATTGTTGATTAACTCACTCTACTTTCATGAAACTCTCAAAGAAAAGTGAATATGGCCTCCGGGCGTTGCTTGAGCTTACGCTCCATGGAGAGACGACACTACAGCGCCACGATATTGCCGCTCGCCAGCATATTCCCGTTGAATTCTTGGAGCAGATTCTTCTGACACTCAAACGAGCCGGGCTCATCTCCAGCCGGCGTGGAGTGAACGGTGGATACGTTCTTATTAAGCGGCCGAACGAAATTACAATTGGTCAAGTCATCCGCATACTCGATGGACCGTTAGCGCCGATCGGGTGCGTCAGCAAGACGGCCTACCAAAAATGCAGCGATTGTCCGTATGCGAATAAGCCGCGATGCCCCGTACAACAAGTTATGGGCACGGTCCGTGATGCGATTGCCGGAATCCTCGACCACTATTCTCTTGCCGATTTTGCCTCAGGCCATCCCAAAGACTAACGACTCATGGATACAGCTGTTCTTGTCCTCATTACATTTGTAGCCGCCACGGTCAATGGCGCATTGGGGTACGGTTTCTCTTCGATTACCGTTCCCGTGGCCTTGCTGTTCTATACCAATCGCATCTTGAACCCCGCCCTCGTGCTGATCGAACTGGTCATCAACGGATACGTGTTGTTCATCAATCGAGGCAGTATCCCGAACATCTGGCGGCGAGTGGCTCCCATTCTGATCGGCCTGGTCGTCGGCGTCGGCATCGGCAGCTACATTCTCTTTTTAGTTCAGCCTGCATGGATCAAATTCGTCACGTATTTCTTTTTGTTGCCGTTGATCCTCCTTCAAGCGGCAGGCATCCGAAAACCCATTCAAGCTGAAAAGGCTATCGCCATCCCGTTTGGTATTGGAATCGGAACACTCTACTCAGTCACAACCATTTCCGGTCCCCCTCTTGCCCTGCTCTTCAACAATCAGGGATACGCCAAACAAGATTTCCGGGCTGCTTTGGGAGTCATCCGTGTCGCTGAATCCTCTCTCACGGCGATCGCGTACGGATTCATCGGTTTCTACAGCGCCGGCAGCATGGAGATTATTCCTTACATCGTTCCAAGCGTCATCGTGGGTATTCCTCTCGGAACCTATCTCATTCGGTTGATGGATCCCGAAACGTTCAGACGCATTTGCATGGCATTCGATGGGTTAATAGTCGGATTCGGCTTGTCGCGGGTGCTGGTAGAACTCAATCTCGCCACGCCCGGAACAACCTATAGTATTTTGTCGATCGTCGTTCTCATAAACGGCTACCTGCTATTTCGATTTTTTAGAGATCGCGCAGATCCCCGACATATCCCCTCTTGATACATTCGGTAGGTTTTTCTTCACAGCAGTGTACAAGAGAAATGTACCGCGACTTATGCACTACCCGCCTGCCACTAGCGCCACTTGAAGGTTGCCCCCTTCACACCTTACATCTTCAGGATCCCTATCAATTTACAACATGCTGAATAGTAATAAGTTTTTTAATTAAAACCTAGGCATACCCCTTGCTCTACGCAAGCCCGGTGCTCATACACTTACTTACTCACCTAAATCTGTGGGGGTGTTTTCCATGCTGAGACACACGATTGCGTTTGACCTCGTCCATCGAAACGTCATGATTGCGATGGCCCAGGTTATGGTTTTGAGCCTCATCGCCTTCCCACTCGTTGGATGTGGTGGCGACGGCCAGGGTGGACCCGTTATTTCATCTCTCTCTACACCTACCGACACTCCTTCGACTGAAGGTAAGCCGTCTGATGCTGACACGACCGGGACGGAATCTCCTGTCGAGGAAGATCCGACGATTGCTATGTCAGAACCACCAACAGATCCGACTGCCGAAGATTTGGACCTTGATGATCTTGCTGGAATAGAGGATGACCCGACTATCACTCTAGACCCCACCCCAACCGGAGCGACAGCCCGGCTGACTTGGGCTGAGTCCACTGATCCCAATGTAGAGGGTTATTTTGTTCACTACGGAAAACAATCACCCGGAGAGCTTGGTTCATGTTCCTATCAGGAAAGCCAACGGGTCGGCACTCCTCCGGCTACCATTACAGGCCTTGATCCCAATACAGCCTATTTCTTTGCCATCAGTGCCTTCGGCGAATCGGAGAGCGAGTCGGATAGCCCATGTTCAAATGAGGTCCTCGTGGTCACACCCTCCGTTCAAAGCTGAGCGGCTGCACTCTTCGCATTATCACCGCTCTTGAATAGCTCCCCTGCCCTACCCAGGGGAGCTATCCACCTCGGTAGTCTCATAGTTAAAATGTTCTGCCGCCTCCGGTCTTCACTCTGAGACTTACTGACGACCCCGCTCGGTGGTCAAACCAGCGACTCATCCTGAAACGGTTCAGCACCTTCCCTAAGCATAGCCATAAGCGGTCACCGCATGAACCCAGACGGTTCTACGGGTGGGCAGGCTCATCTCTGCATTGACCTCTACCTAGCCGATTTGTTAGCCTCCAGTTCTGTCAGACTACTGCTGAAAGTATACAATCAGATACGTACACATCCGTTGATCTCTATCCCGAAAGGATCTCCCATGACCGGTCTAGCTGCTTCGCCTGAATTACTCAGCACCTTACGGAACAAGGCAACCCAACTCCGCATCGACAGCGTACGAGCCACCAGCGAGGCCGGAAGCGGCCATCCGTCGAGCTGCGCCTCTGCTGCCGACATCGTCGCCACATTGTTTTTCTCCGTCATGCGTTACGATCCTCATAACCCGAAGGCACCCAACAGCGACCGGTTCATCTTGTCGAAAGGGCACGCCGCTCCGCTGCTCTATGCCGCATGGGCGGAGGCGGGTCTTTTTCCCCAGAGCGACCTCTTAAAATTGCGCACCTTGACGTCCGATCTTGAAGGACATCCGACGCCTCGCTTGCCCTTTGTCGATATGGCCACCGGTTCATTGGGGCAAGGGCTTCCCGTTGGAATCGGTATCGCGTTGAATGCCAAGTTCGTCGACAAGCTCGATTACCGAACCTACGTCCTGATGGGGGATGGCGAATCGGTCGAAGGATCGGTCTGGGAAGCCGCCGAGATGGGCCGCCAATATGGCTTGGATAATTTATGCGCCATCGTGGATGTCAATCGACTCGGCCAGAGCGACCCCACCATGTTGCAGCACGACATGGATGCGTACCGTTCCCGATGGGCGGGATTCGGTTGGCATGCCATCATCGTCGACGGTCATGATTTCACAGCCATCCTCAAAGCGTTCGATGAAGCGGCTCGCACCAAAGGAACGCCGACTGTCCTGCTGGCCCGAACATACAAAGGCAAAGGCATTTCGTTCATCGAGAACAAGGCAGACTGGCACGGCAAACCGCTTAAGAAAGGCGAGGAAACTCAGAAGGCCCTCGATGAGCTCACGAAACAATTGAGTCCGAACGGCGCGGTGGTTCAGATTCAAAAACCATCGGCTCCCAACACCCCTCCGGCAACCATCGGCCCGATGCCCGCCTCGCCGTACAAAATCGGTGAATCGGTCGCCACGCGTGAAGCCTTCGGTGTGGCGTTGGAAGCGTTGGGCGCCGTGAACCCTTCGATCGTCGCACTAGACGCCGACGTAAAAAATTCGACCTATACCGACAAATTCGGCAAAAAGTTTTCCAATCGATTCTTCGAGAGTTTCATCGCCGAACAAAATATGGTGGGTACCGCCGCCGGTCTGGCTGCCTGCGGGAAAATCCCCTTTGCAGCCACCTTTGCCTGTTTCTTAAGCCGCGCCTACGACTTCATCCGTATGGCCGCGATCAGTGGTTCGAACATCAAGTTCGTGGGAACTCATGTCGGTGTCAGCATCGGCGAAGACGGGCCGTCACAAATGGGCCTGGAAGACATCGCGATGATGGCGGCACAACCCAACGTGACGGTGCTCTATCCTTCAGACGGCAACTCGACGTATCAACTAGTCGAGGCCGCTGCGAAGCATAAGGGAATGGTCTACATACGTGCCGGAAGACCAAAGACTCCGGTCCTCTATGGACCAGAGGAACGATTCCGCATCGGCGGCAGCAAAATTCTCCGGCAGAGCGCATCGGATATGCTCACAATCGTGGCTGCTGGAGTAACGCTGTTTGAAGCCTTGAAAGCCTATGACCAGCTGAAGTCCTCAGGCATTGCCGTCCGCGTGATTGATCTCTACAGTATTGCCCCCATCGATCACCATACGTTGCTGGAGAGTGGTCGGGCGACGCAGCGACGCATCCTCACGGTTGAAGATCACTACGCCCACGGAGGTCTCGGCGACGCCGTTCTCAGCGCGGTCGCAACGGAGGGCATGAAGGTCCATAAGCTCGCCGTTCGTGAAATCCCCCATAGCGGGAAGCCCGACGAACTCGTCGATCACTATGGGATTGGAGTGCGATCCATTGTTGAGGCAACTAAACAGATCGTTCGTGAGTCATGACCGAACCAGAACACGTCCGGACGAAATCATTCGCATGTGAAATGTCGATCCGCTGCGGAAATAAAACAGGAATACCCTTACAAAATATTTCTGCGGTTATGCGTCGAGGTCAGGAGGTTGGATTACATATTCTGTGATGACGCATCTCATGTTTTCATTTTCACCAGGATAAAATATGGTATAGTGCATACCAATCCGGTACGCCACGCACCGCAACCGACTCGAGCAAACAAGACAGACAACGTATCCATAAAATTCAATAGGAGGGACGAATGAGGAGAAGGAATGTGAGCCTCTCAGCGCTGATGGTGGGATGCGCCCTTATGCTTTCAGGAGGCATAGCCTCCGCCGAGGATCTTCCTCCATTGGCACCCGTTCCACCCGACTATGCCGACAAGAAAATGCCGGCTGGCGGATGGACTGATGCGAAAGCCATTGAGGAAGGCGGGAAAATTTATCGAGGCGAGTTCAAGACCGAAGTCAATTGCAGCAGTTGCCACGGGAAGGATGGCGCACCGGTGAAAAAGGGCGCGAGAGATCTTCGCGATCCGAAAATCGTCTGCCGCTTCTCAGACGCGTACTGGTTCTGGCGCGTCGCCGAAGGTGTTCCAAAGACAAAGATGAAAGCCAATAAGGGCCTCTTGTCGGAGGAGCAGATCTGGCAAGTCATGGCCTATGAAAACCAGTTCTCACATGGAGGTAAGCCAGCCGACCGGTCGTGTTACAAGCCCTAACGAAAAATGGCTGAACCAAGAAGGACCGACTGAGCCTCTACACGTATTTGACTACACGCAACACAGCAGGGGGGAGAGAGCAATGGCGCTCTCTCCCCCCTGCTCATTTGGCCCTGCTGTGTGGATGAGCGCTAGGCCGGATTGGGCGCGACAAACACCAGTACTTTCAGCCGATGGCTCGTATGATTCTTCACGCCATGTTCCTCCCCCGCCGGCGCCAGAGTCCCCTGCCCTGCTTCAAGCATTCGATGATCGGTGCCGATCTGAAACGTGCCTTGTCCCTCTAGAACGATATACACTTTATCCTGGTTACCGTGGACATGACCCTTTTGTTCTTGTCCAGGCTCAAAACAATAGATATCACAGAAAAAGCGCTCGGTTTGAAACAGATTGTTCTTCTTCATCTTCTCACTGTTGAACTGATGGAAGTCGGCAAGTGTCATGATCTTCATCGCAGATGCTCCTGTCTCGGCGGATGGGAACCGACGGTTACGGCATATGGGACAGCAGTTTTTGGTACGAATGTTTGAGTTCGTTTAAGGCATCGTTCATGCCCTGCCGAACTTCATGCCATTTTGCATCAGTGGTTCCCTTCAATTCATCCAACCGCTCCCTGACACTATCTTTTTTCTTCTCTAACTCATTCAGCGATTTCTGAAGATCCGCTCGTGTGGACTCAGAGGCTTTGGTGATCTTCTCACGCAGACCGATGATTTGCCGCTGAATCGCCGCCAATTCCTCTTGCGCCTTCCGTTGGAACGCATCTTTTTGTTGAGCAGTATATTCCCGGGTGGCTTCGATCGCTTCCTGAGCCTCCTTGGCGACTTTTTCGGCACTCGCCGCGGACTCAGCTGCCCTACCTGAGCAAGGGAGCAGACCCGCTATTGCCAATGATACGACACCCGCTGTCAGCCAAGATTGCGTCATGATGTCCCCCTTAGGCAGGCCAGTATAGTCGGCGACGATTTCAAAGTCACCGTCGCTAAACTTTTACGGGAAAGCAGCCGAAAAGGGAAGTCGTGACCCACATACTCGCATTCGAGGAGCACACCCATATGGCTTCTGAAACAGGATCGGTAGCCACCCCGGTTGAACGGCTGGAACAAACCTTGATTCAGAAAATTGAGGCGGGGGAGGTTGAGCTCCCTCTACTCCCTCAAGCAGCCAGTCAGGTGTTGGCGCTGGCGTCGGATCCGGCCTCCGATGCTGCGAAACTCTCCTCCTTGATTCACCAGGATCAGGCGCTTGCCGCGCACGTCATGCGGATCGCCAATTCACCGGCTTACATGCCGCGCAGCCCTGTGGTCTCTCTCCAGCATGCGGTGGCCATGTTGGGTATCAATCTGTTGTCTGAGATCGCCTTTACGGCTTCATTGAAGTCCGGCGCGTTCAAAGTCCCGGGACATGAAGACGATGTCAAACGATTGTGGCGTCATTCCCTGGCAAGCGGAGCCTTCGCGAAGGAAGTCGCCCGGATGAGACGTGTCAACGTCGAAAGCGCATACCTGTGCGGTCTGCTGCACGAAATCGGAAAACCCGTCGTCTTACAGACGGTGACAACCCTTGCGCATGCGCAGCGAGTCACACTTGAGAAGCCGGTATTACACGGGTGGGTCGACGGTTACCATTCCCGCGTCGGGGCTCTCATCGCGGAAAAATGGAATCTGCCTAAACAAGTCGCCGCCGCAATTCAATATTACGAAGATTACGACCATGCCGATTCATTCCGTCAAGAATGCATGCTCACCAGCGCCGCCGATCGGTTGGCAAGCCATCTCCTCACTCCTGACGAGATGCCGGAAGAGACGCTCCGTACGCATCCGGTTTTCGGGGAACTCAATTTGTATCCCAACGACATCGATCAACTGATGACGACGAAGGCTCATGTGCTGGCTGTCGTCAATGCGTTGAATCTATGAGTACACCTCTTGCCTTCGATATCATCGTGATTGGCGCCGGTCCGGCCGGCCAAAAAGCGGCTGTCCAAGGCGCGAAGGCCGGCAAGCGCGTTGCGCTGATTGAGCGCGAGCGCGGCATCGGAGGCAGCTGTGTCTATCGAGGCACGATTCCCAGTAAGACCTTGCGAGAAAGCGCGCTTCATCTGGATCGTCTCAAACGGGCAGGAGAGGCGTTCCAATTCAATCTCAAGCCGGATACTCAAATTGCGACCCTCTTGAGCCGTCTTGAAGATGTCGTCCAAGCACACGACTCCTTTATGAGCCGTCAGATCCGCCGAAACGGCATCTCGCTGCTTCATGGACGAGCACGTTTCGTGAACGACCATACGATCGAGATGCAAACCGTAGACGGCGCGCAACAACAGTTCACCGCCGAGACCTTCGTCGTCGCGACGGGATCGCGCCCGAGAAACCCCAAGGACATTCCCGTCGACCATGAGCACATCCTTGACAGCGACTCGCTGCTTTCCATGATCTACTTGCCACGATCATTGGCTGTCGTCGGAGGTGGCGTGATCGGCTGCGAGTATGCCTCCATCTTTGCGTTGTTGGGAGTCGAAGTCACCCTGATCGATCGTGCGGCCTATCCGCTTCAATTTATGGATCGAGAACTGGTCGAACAGTTCGTCAAAGACTTCGAACAGCAGGGCGGCCGTTATCTCGGCGGGCAGCACATCGAGAGCGTACGTTGGAACCAGGTGGCGCATGTCGTCACGAAACTGAGCGATGGAACGACCATCAATACGGAGAAGATGTTGGTCGCCCTCGGGCGCCAGGCCAATGTCGAAGACCTGAATCTCACCGCGGCAGGCATCATGGTTTCCGATAAAGGCGTGATTCCCGTGAATCAATATTGTCAGACGAATGTTTCGCACATTTATGCCGTCGGCGACATGGTGGGTGCGCCGGCATTGGCATCCAAAGCCATGGAGCATGGCCGACGCGCTGTCCGTCACGCCCTCAACCTTCCGATCGGTGATGCCGCCTCGACCATCCCATTAGGCATCTATACGATTCCGGAGATGGCCAGTATCGGCCTGGATGAGACGAGCGCGCGGGAGCGCTATCGAGATCCGTTGATCGGACGGGCGAAATTTGAGGAGGTCGCCCGTGCCCAGATATCGGGGGCCGGCCATGGCCTTCTCAAGATGGTGGCCGATCCAATGGGTGAGCGGCTGCTCGGGGTACAGGTCGTTGGAGATTCCGCCACAGAATTAGTACACCTGGGCCAATTAGCGCTTCAGAACGGCGCCACGATTGAATCGTTCATCGACAACGTGTTCAACTTTCCGACGTATGCCGAAGCCTATCGCATCGCGGCACTCGATATTCTTGGCCAAGTGGCGAAACGCCGAACTGCCAAAGCCGCGTAGTGCTCGTCTGGAACATTTCTCGAGGACCTCGATCTCCGGCATCAACGCTCTGTTCGGTGACACCACTATAACGGCTTGGCGACTAACTTGCTGAACTCTTCACGCGCGGCCGTCACGATAGATATCGGAGCCTTGGCCGGACTTCCCGCATCAAACGGCGGCTGGGGGTCGTATTCGATAAGCAGTTGAGTGAGTTGCGCCGCATCGGCACCAAACTCTTCGGCCACCAGAGTGAGAGCCATGTCGATTCCTGAGGAAACTCCGGCAGCCGTAAAAATCTTGCCGTCGCGAACGACACGCTCTCGTGTGGGAATGGCTCCGAATTGTTTCAAGACATCGAAGGCGAGCCAATGCGTGGTGGCCTTCAGGCCTTGAAGTAAGCCGGCAGCTGCCAGACCCAGGGCGCCGGTACAGACCGACGTGGTCCACTTGGTCGTGCGGTGCACCTGCGCAATCCATTCCAGGACCAGATGATCTCCCATCACGGCTTGTGGAAACGCAGTTCCTGGCACCACAAGGATATCGGGGTTGGTAGTTTCATCGAGCGTATAGTCTGCCGTCAGACGGAGTCTTCCGAAATCGGTGCGTTTCACACCTTTTTCGCGTGCCACGAAGCGCACGTCGGTCCCGAGCGTCGGCGCCTGCAGGACTTCGTAGGGACCGATTGCATCGAGCGCGGTCATGCCGTCATACAACAGTATGGCTACTTGCAGTTTCTTTTCCGAAATCGTCATTCGCTCCTCCCACAATCATCAACTCACTTCGGGAGACGGCAATTTATCACGGCAGGCCAGCGATCAAAATACCATGGCATGATCGACCAAGTACCCGGACTCATTGTCCACGAGAACCAATTCCGCCACATACTCTCCTGTTTTCTTTGTAAACCACTGCTTCCATACAATGGCGACCGACGTCGGTCTCCGGAAGACTGCGACAAACTCTCTTCCGGCAAAGTATCCTCGTTCGGCCTGGTATTGCCTGCAGATCGTTTCAAGATATTCTTTCGTGACGATACGCTTCATCCTGTCGGTGGAGCCTCGCCCTTGACGGCCGTGGTCTTTGCTGATTCTTCGGCGACACCTCGCCGCACTGTGTCCGCCATCGCCAAGGCTTCGGAGGACACTCGTGGCGCATTCCTCCACAATTCAACAACCGGGGCTTCCTGCGTAGGCGGGTGAAATCTCTCGTGTGTTTCTCATGATCGATTTCAGTCGACCCCTCCAGCAGATTGTCCATGATCGGATCAGCGATGGCCAGGATTTCCATATCGGATTTATCTGCCAGCGTCATAGAGTCCCCCCTCGACAAGTCGTGGCGTCTTGATAAACCGAAAGTCAGCAGTATAATGATCCATGAACCGGATTGCTGCGTGCCTCATTATCATATTCGGAATCCTATCGCCAAGCCGGTTGCCCGCCACAGCAGAAGAGCCATCTCAACAGCCAAGCGCGAAGGAACGATTAAACCAGGTATTGGGTCAGGAAGGCGGGATTCAGGTCTACAAAGACCATCACGGGAACGTCGAAAGTACGATCAATCTGCCGAATGGTGAGCGAATCATCAAAGTGCAGCCTCCGGTAAGTCCGGGGTTCAACACCGGTCCTCCCCTTCAATTGCACAATCAAAATTTCCAGGTTCCTTCTCCACCTCCAGCTCAGCCACCTGCTCCGGAGTTTCCCCAGAGGGCGCGTTAGAGAGAATCACGTGTCGTGCCTGAATGTTGAGGCGACCTTGCAGACGTACCGGGAGCGACCGAATCGCGGGCGCCCTGCGGTAGCACCTTCGGCGCGGGTGCTATCGTACAGAGTTATTGTGATACAGACAGAATTTTCTCCATGAAACGTTGAACGTGCAGGTACGCGGGGATCCGGCGGACTGCGACAGGCAAGGCTTCGTACACTCGCTCAGGATCGATCTCGTCGTATTCATGGACAATCCGATTGCGCAGGCCGGCAGCCATCGCCATTTCTTTAGCCAGGGCCAGCTGGCATCACCCCTATCGCGCTCAGACGCATGAAAGATTCGTGATAGTCCTTAGGCGCTGTCTGGCCACACTCCGTGATCAGATGGAAATTTATATCGATCATCCGGCCAATTGCCCGTTCAAGATACCGCTCAGCCAAGACTTCGTTGATGGAGTCCTTCAAATACTGCTCGCGCGACAATTGAGACAACCGGGTCATTGCGGCCAAGTCCTCAAGAATAAGGCTCATTTTTCTGTTGATGAGCTGATGGTCGATCATGGGCGAACAGGCTCCGCCACCAGTGCCGACAGTCGCTTCGCGACGGACTGTCGTTCAAGCTCGAGGTAGGGCCGAAAGTCTTGGTAGGTCTTGAATGAGTACAGCCGTAGACGGGCCAAGTCCTGGGATGTCCCGAAGAGCATCCGACAGTTCTCCATTATTTTTTTTCGGAAGAGCGGATCTGCCAGATTCAGAATTGCCACATCAATCTCGCGCCCTGGAAATTGAGACTGTAAAGTTTCTTGTATCTCCAGAATAGTTTCCAACGATACGGCGGAGGTATCGAGCTGCACCGCCAGATCCACATCGCTGTGATCATGGGATATTCCTGAGATGGTTGAGCCGAACTGGAGGATGACACGAATGCTGAGACGCTGGGCAAATTCCCTCAACCCAACTCCCAATTCTGTAATAGGTTCCTCGCTCATGCGTCCACTCACGGGATGATGATTCACGCCGTAGCCTAGCCGAGACAGCGATAATTGTCTACGAGGCAATCGGAACTGTTCACCCACGGCAAGCCTTCAAAACAATTTCATGAATATCATGATGAAACCCCATAAGACCAAAGACCGGGGTAGACCAACCAGAGAAGACCAGCGGGCGAAGCCAGGATAGCCGACTTCTCCTCCATACCTCATCCGGAGCTGCAAATTGGCGTGATTAACTTCGGATCGGCGACGAGATGGCCGCTTCCGTGACAGATTGGTAGGCAACCGACAGCCTACTCATGGCGACTGATGGAATAATCTCATCGGGCCTATGCGCGGCGGAACGTTCATATTCATTGTCTTTGAGCTCTCGCCCACCGCGAAGCTCGCTCACTAGATCTTCGCGCAAGGTCCTCAAGAAGTCCGGCAAATACGTGTGAATGTTTTCCGACTCGACCTTCGCTTTCTTCAGGGCATCGAGTACTTGTTGAATGAGTGATGCCAGTTGCGCATCTTTTACCGGTACATTGAGGTGATTTCCATCAACCAAATTCGCTGGCGGGGTGGGCGCCGTGGTACCGTTGGACGGCTGCGGGATCGCCGCAACCGTCACTGGCGCCCCACCCGGGGTACTGCTTGATGCCGCTACCACTGCAATTGACCGGACGGCCTCGACAGTCAGATCAAGGCTGGAGAGCGAGTCCAATACACTGAACCCTTCTGCAAGCTTGGCAGTATCAACCTTGGCCTCTTCACCCCGTCCCTGAAAGAATCCGCGAAAGATATTCGACACTTTCTGGAAGAGCGTTTCCAAATCTTGTCGCTCCTCTTCATTGAGGTCTCCATTCACAGTTACGCCGAAGTTTCGCTGGATGCTGGAGTGCGTATACTTGGCTTCAATGTTCCTCGCTGTAGGATCGGCGTCTGCATGAGATGCGTAGCTCAGAGATCGAAAATCGGACTCAAGGTCTGCGGTGAGGATAATGCTGTCTCCTTCTGCAGTCGTCACACTGAACCGCCCGGAAAAATCGTTGGACACTGCCATGCCGCTGACTCGTGTATCCAGCCGATGAACTGGCAGCTCGGACATAGATCGTAAGTTAAAGAATCGCTGAGGGTCGAAAGCAGTCGTGGCGCTGACCGTCATGGAAATTTCCTGATCGAGACGATGCGGGACTTGCCCGTCGCTTCCCTATCGGTACAGAATCGGCTTAACTTAAAGGGGCTGTCTGGTATATTGTGAACCCGATCGTCATCCGTTCTAACTGGAAGAAGGAGGACTTTATGCGGCATGTGGGCTCACTCTTAGCGATTATTCTGTTGGTTGGAAGCACTGGTTGCACGATCAAGGCCACCCTGAATCAGACGACCGACACGACCTCCAACATCACCGGCACGACGTCGGGAGCGGCCTGGTGGAGCGAAGATGGCCAGATCAAGCCGGACTTCAAAGCCACGGCGTTTGTGAGCTTGAATCATGCGAATCTCAATCAGGATGTGGCAGCCGGAGGAGGAGAGTATTTGGGATCGGTGAGCCGCCTGTTGGGCATTCCAATTGATCGGCGATCGGCATTTTTTGCCGCTGCCCAAGCGAATTATGCCCAGATGGTCGATCGAGACCCGGCGGGCTTGCTGATTCTCTTACGCGAGAGCTCCAAACCGTTCGTGTACTGACCCGGTGGAGCGCACGGCTTGATCCATCCTCCGTAACAGGCTACTGCGGAAAGACAGGCAACCGTGGTCCCTGTTGATTCTTCAGCGACACCTCGCCGAAGTGTGTGCTCCATTGCTAAGGCTTCGGATGAACTCATTCCTTCACGGCTTGACAAATCGGGCTTCTACGTAGGCGTAGGCGGGTGAATGTGTCCTGACTATCGGGCTGTTGCCGGGCTGTGCAGCGCGGCAGCGGTAAGCGCGGCGTCGCCTTGCCGCCCAATCACGGTGCGGACAAGCGCGCCGTCCTTGAAGACCAAAAAATTTGTCGGCACCGCCGGGACACGAGGGCCAGGCAGAATCACTCCTGCAAGATTCAATGGGTCTGTGGCGGAAAGTTTGATCTCGTGTTCCGTCCCCGAGGAAGGACTCTTTTTTCGTATGGCTCTGAGCGCTTCCACCGCTTCCGGCAATGCGAATTGTTCCCCGGTGAATCCATTCACGAATCGGCCTCCACGAACCTCCCCGGCCATCTCCATACGCCGATACTGCACGAGTAATTCCCGCCACGACTGGACCAAAGATTCCCGTACCAACAGGTCGCGAAACACAACCCCATAGCGACGCAAGAGTTGACGAGCAACGGCTTCAACTGAGCAAATGGTTGACGGCTGATGGCTGACGGTTTGATCCGGAGCCGATGACCAGCCATCCTGCCGCAGGAGCGACCACCGTCCGGTTGCATGCCGAGGCCGTCGAGTCCGCTCACGCCCTTCAGCCCGCCGCCGATGGGGATCCATAAGGGCGCGGAGATTGTCGAATCCATCTGCCGTCACGAGACCGGCCGCCACTAATTCCCACAATCCGTTCTCCACCTCTGTCGGAAGATGATTGGTCATACCCACCAGATCGGCGAAGAAGCTGGCGCCCCGTTGCTGCAACGCTCGGCGCAAATCCTGCGCGACCGCGCTCAGCTGAGCATAGGGATCTATGGAAGACCTAGCCGCCTCACCACGAACCACATTCATCAACCATGTCCTGTCTTCACGGGGGAAGACACTGATGGGAGCGAGGCTGGTCGGAACAATGCGCCGCCGATCCGTCTCCACTGCTTGCGAAAACCTCGGATGCAGCGAGAGCCGTCCCCAGCTGACCGCGCCACTCAGACAGAGTCGATCCAAAAGTTCCGGTTCGTACTTCGCCATTCGAAGGCGCAAGATCTGCGGTTCCCATGCAGAGGCCGCCGCCTCGAATCCTGCAAGTTGGCCGATCACTTGCAGCAGCCCAGTGTCTCCATGCTGACGCGATCCCGGTATCATATGCTGCCATTGCAGCAAAAAACGCATGAAGTCCGAGGCCGTGGCCGGCTCCACTTCTTTGCGCACGCGTGCAACGGTCAGGCGATGGATCCTGGCCAGTAGACGGCGATGACACCATTCAATCTTGTGAGGAGTGAACGGTGAGGAGTCAGGCGATAATCCGTTCTCCTGAGGCCACTCACGGAACCGCCCTCGCAGTATCTGCCCCTGTGTTTCGAGCCGCAGCATGGCACCGTCAAGGTGATCGACAGGCAGATGCAATCGGCCGGCAAGTTCATGCGTCGTGATCGGTCCGAGACTCTCCATCCATCCAAGCACGATGGCGTCAAGTGTCGAGTCATCGCCGGCCGCAAACAACGATTCAATGCGCACTCTGTTTTCAGTTGCCGTCCATCCCTTTCCCTCGTGAGTCGTAAAGGGTGAAGGGTGAAAAGCAATTCGGACGGCTCGGCCTGACTCAACCAAGACTGATAGGTGAACCAACCAATCGGGCGGCATCGGTTCAGGCACCCACACCAACGTCAGTAACGCATCATGTAATTCGTCAGGATCGCGGACGACCGGCCACGATTCCCGACACACCTCATCGATCGCATGACTATCGAGTGCCCCGACTTGTCCCGCCAGTTCCGCAGGAAGGGTCCGCCGCATCTCCACCGCCCGGGCCCGACGTTCTTCAAGCGGCGCATCGTCGAGGAAGGCATATGGGTTTGCATTCAGAATTTCATGGGAGAAGACCGATGGCGCCGGCGTATCGACCGCCACGCACCGAATGGCACCGGATTCGATCCGGCGCATGATCCCGGTCAGTCCTTCCACATCCATCGCTTCAGTCAGACAATCGCGCAACGTTTCTTGAACGAGCGGATGGTCCGGAATCTGCCGCATCGCCCGCTCTCCGGTCAGATTTTCCTGACATGCGATGGCATCGGGAAACACTGCGGCCAGCAAATCTTCGGCTTTCATACGTTGGATCTGTGGCGGTACTTTCTTGCCCTTCGAGAAGCGGAGCAAGACCAGTGCACGGGAGATGTTCCAGCGCCAGCGCGTCGCGAACATGGGTGCCAGTAGAACCGCTTGGCTTAAGACCTCACGCAGAGAATGTGAATGGAGATAGCCGAACACAGACTCAAGCGGGAAGCTGTGTTTCTCACCGAGCGAAATGACGAGACCGTTGTCGGTCGCAGCCGCCTGCAGTTCGAAATCGAACGCCACACAAAATCGTTTACGCAATGCCAGCCCCCAGGCCTTGTTGATGCGTCCGCCGAATGGCGCATGAATGACCAGTTGCATCCCACCGCTTTCATCGAAGAACCGCTCAGCCACAATCGTATCCTGCGTGGGCACGACGCCCAGCACTGCGCGGCCTGCCAGCACATACTCGATCGCCTGCTGCGCGCCGAGGTGATCGAGACCACACGTTTGCTTCATCCACTGTATAGCCAACAGGGCAGAATCCGCCTGCTCCACGATGGCCTGTCGAAGAGTCGCGACTTCCTCCGAGAGTTCGGCTGTGCGCGAGGGAGCCTCGCCGCGCCAAAACGGAATGTTGGGCGGTGCGCCATGGGCATCTTCGACTCGTACCTTTCCCATCTCGACACCCTTGATCCGCCAGGACGTGTTGCCGAGCAGCATGATGTCGCCGGCCAGACTCTCCACGGCAAAGTCTTCATCCACGGTTCCTACAACCGTGCCATCCGGCTCCGCGACCACCGCATAGTTGGCGGTATCGGGAATGGCACCCCCAGAGGTGATTGCTCCCAGCCTCGCTCCACGACGGCCCTTGATGCGTCGATTGATGCGGTCGTGGTAAAGATAGGCCAGCCCCCGCCCTCGCTGCGTCGCAATACCATCTGCCAACATTCGGACGATACGGTCGAACGTGGCACGATCCAGTTCGCGATAGGGGTCGGCGCGGCGGACCAGCGCAAACAGCTCCTCTTCTGACCAGGTTTGTGTCGCTGCAGCGGCGATGATTTGTTGAGCCAGGATGTCAAGCGGCGCAGTCGGAACCCAGATGCGATCCAACGTTCCATTCTTGATCGCACGGATCAGCGCGGCGCACTCGATGAGTTCATCCCTGGTCGTGGCGAACAGCCGGCCTTTCGGTATGGCCTTGATCCAGTGGCCGGCCCTCCCGATCCGTTGCAAACAGGTCGCGATCGCCCGCGGCGAGCCGACCTGACAGACTAGATCGACGGTGCCGACGTCGATCCCGAGTTCGAGCGAGGCGGTCGCCACCACCACGCGAGTCTTGCCGGACTTCAGCCGTTCCTCCACCGACAACCGAATGTGCCGTGACAAGCTGCCATGGTGCGCCGCCACCGCATCGGGCCCGAGATCCGAGAGCCGTTCGCCAAGATAATGAGAGACGCGCTCGGCCAGGCGGCGAGTGTTGACGAAGACCAGCGTCGTACGATGTTGCCGTACGAGCTCAGCCACACGATCGTAGATGTCGGCCCAGATGGCATTCGTCGCAATGGCGCTCAGTTCATCCTTCGGCACTTCAACTGCAAGGTCCATCTGCCGTCTGTGACCCACATCGATGATCATCGGTGTGGGTCGGTCACCGACCAGGAACTGCGCGACCGTTTCTATTGGCCGCTGCGTGGCTGAGAGGCCGATCCGCTGCGGCTTCGTCGCTGTCAGCGCCTCCAGCCGTTCTAACGAGAGCGCCACATGGGCTCCGCGTTTGTTCGGCACCAACGCATGAATTTCATCGACGATCACGGTTCGTACGGTTTGCAACAGGCGCCGGCTTTTGTCCGCCGTGAGTAGGATGAAGAGCGATTCCGGCGTGGTCACAAGGATGTGCGGCGGGCGTTTGAGCATCTGCTGCCGCTCGGCCATCGGGGTATCGCCCGTCCGGACCAGAACCCGCAACTCCGGCATCAACAACCCGTCCCGCAACGCCATCTCCCCGATTTCTGCGAGCGGCTTCTGAAGATTTTTCTGGATGTCATTGCTCAGTGCTTTGAGCGGTGAGACATAGAGGACCTGCGTATGGTCATCAAGGTTACGATTGAGGGCTTGTTGAAAGAGTTGATCGATGCAAGAGAGAAAGGCCGCAAGGGTTTTACCTGATCCGGTCGGCGCTGCGATCAGCGCATCCGCTCCGGACTGGATGGCAGGCCACGCTTGGACTTGAACCTCGGTCGGCCGGCCAACGTACGAAGAGAACCATTCGGAGATAGTGGGATGAAACCGAGTGAGCGGCATCGGCGGCATCTTACCATGCGTAAACAAACCATGCATGGCAGCCGAATCAACGCTGCCCCATGGTGCCAATCGGCTGCGAGTTCTCATTTCAAGGGATTACCGATGAGGGTTCACAAGAAAAATGATACGTGAGTTCCTTTCCCAACACAGTGTACCTGTGGCATCATACCGCTCATGCATCTCTCCATCATCATCCCGGCGTTCAACGAAGCCCGTCTGATAGAGCGATCTCTGCAGTCCGTCACTGTCTCGATCGCACGGAACCACAAGTCCGGTTTCACATCCGAGATCATCGTGGTCGACAATAACTCCTCCGATAACACCGCCGATCTCGCCAGACGGGCCGGCGCAAGAGTCGTCTTCGAACCGGTCAATCAAATCGGTCGGGCACGCAATGCCGGCGCAGCTCAGGCTACCGGCGATTGGCTGCTGTTCCTGGATGCGGACAGTCTGCTGAGTCCCGAGCTGCTGGCGGATATTCTGCGAGTGATCGAGTCGGGAAAGTATGTGGGGTGCGGCAGCACGCTGCGTATGGATGGGCTGCCTTGGTGGGCTAACGTGACCTTGCAACTCTGGACCGGCACCTCGGTGCTTTTTCGTTGGGCCGCCGGAGCGCTGGTCGTGTGCCGCCGCGATGCATTTCAGGAGGTTGGTGGCTTTGACCAGAACCTCTACGCATTGGACGAAATTCGGCTCAGTAAGCAGCTCAAGCGATGGGGGCGACGGCACGGCCTTTCATTCACGATTCTGACGGGGCATCCACTTGAGACGTCCTCTCGGAAGGTCTCACTCTACTCCGGCCGGGAAATTGCCGCGCAGATCTTCCGAATCTTTGTCCTTCCGAAAAGGACCTTGCAGGACAAGAAGCACCTCTCTGTGTGGTATGACGGACGACGCTGAGCAGGACGTGATTCTTCGCTCTCTCAGTCCAATAGAGCGGCTAGCGCCGCATAGTTGATTGAGGGTTTTATTCGATCAAGCCAAGCCTTGCGCGCTGCATGTTCAGGGCGCTGCAAAGCATCTTCCTCGCTCCGTGGCAATACCGATACGGCAATCACTTGGATCTTCCCAGGCTGATTCCGATTCGGAAAATTCGGATCCATTTTATAGGCAAGCGCCTGTTCCGCCATGCCCGGTTTTAGATGGGTCAATTCATAGACGCTCTGCAACGTTTCTTCTTCCAATGCGGCACCTTCTGAATGACCATTGTGAATGTGGTCGGCCTCCTGCAATAGATCCCTCGCCTGGGCGCGCAACCGGCGCGCAACCGCCTCATCATCGCTCACCCCTGCTTCTCTCTCCAATCCACGACTTTGCTCCCGTATCCTGCCCACCGTCTCCTGATGCTCCACGCTGAGTTTTCGCAGCTCATCAGCCCGAGCCTCCATCGTCTTGCGGGCGGAGCCGTCTGTATCAGTCCACACTGCCGGCATGGCGAGCTGCTGAGCCGTAAACGACGCCCGATAGGCACGATACTCGTTCACCAGTTTCGTGAGATGTGTTTCTCGTGCTGCATCTTTGGCTTGCATCCCATGAATATCTGCAGCCAATCGCCTCATGCTTTCCACATACTGATCGGCGCCGATTGGATCAGTCTTTCTTCGCAATGCCGCAGTCCGGTCGATCAAGTCCTGATCGGGAGCTTTACGTGAAGCCAAGGTGTTGCGCCAATCAGCCAAAGCCTTTTCTCGGGCCGCGCCTATGCGATCAAACCGATCCCCGAGGGTTTGAGGAATCCATGGCAGACGCCCAATTTTCGAAATGACCACCCACCCGTTGTATTCAGGATAACCACCCATCGTACCGGTCAGCTTCGGAATCTCGTCTCGGCCCATGAACATATCCTTCGAGATATGGTTGAAAAAAATGCTGACCCTGCCGATCGAGCCTGTCATGATGTCCGCCTCGGGGACAATCTCACATTCTCCTTGCCAGATTCCGATCCCTACCGATGTCTGCTCCGGGTACGCACGTACGATCAGCCGCGAGTCCATTGATCCATAACGGTTAGCCGCCATTGTGGACCGTATGCGGACGGGGACCGGTGGACTCAGGAACTCTTGAGACTGTTTGACGATGGTTTCTGCAGCGCTCATCGCCCTGAGATAATGCTGCCATCGTTTATCGGTCACAGGCCCTTCGTTCTGGCGAGGTGCCCAACATTCGGTCTGCGCATAGACGACAGTGGACGCACCGATTGTCGTCAGCAGGGCCACAGGAAAAAAATGGCACGCCAATGAAATAGCTGCGACTACATGAACGCTCATCACTTCTTTCACAACCTCTTCCTCACCTCTTTCCAATCCTTTGCTACCTTTGCTTTACGCGGCACTTGACCCTTTATGGGTTCCGGCACGATGACGGCTTCGAGACGCCGTTGAAGAAACGCTTCAGCAAACGCATTGGATCGACAAATACCTGTCTTGACGGTTCTCCATCCCCCGGCATGGAACTCATCGATCTTCGCCCCTAGGGCATTGGAGTCCAGCGGTAGCGCCATCACATAGCCGGATGGAAACGTATGCGCTTTCAGCCAGTCTCTCGCCTCTGCACCAATCCGAGCCCCATCTCTGCCTGCAGGGACCGTGACGACATAGATAACCCGGTAGTAGAACTGGGTGAGTTTCCCAAGCACATCGACTGCCTCCGGCATCGGTTTCCGTTCCAACTCGATCGCGGTCCCTAGAGTGGGAGGAACTCGGGAAGGTACTCGACTCGGTATCGGCTCTTCGAGGAGCGCGGTCAGCTCAATCATAAGAATCGGCTGTCGTTTTTCCCAGACGGCCACAATCGCCTGCCCTTCTGTCGAAGCCACCCGAGGACTGTTGCCGACACGCACTAGGATCGGTACTAAACCTTGGGCCTTTGGGATATAGGTGAAGAACGCCCTTCCGTCACCACCCGTCATCGCTCTGGCAACGACTTTTCCATCCACCACCAGTTCGAGTGGTTCTCCTCCAAGCGAGCTGCCGGCCAAGAGGCCTTTCGAGATCAACTTGGCCTCAATGGTCGCAGGTTGATTGATGGCTGTCAGTGCGTCTTTTATGAATAGAAATGCCGTGATTTTTTCCGCCGAGAACAGAAGGGTCGGGAAGGCTGCAAGAGTGAGGATTAGGAAGATACCGGCTCTGCGGATTTGGCTGATCATCGGCCGCATCGCCTTATGTGACAAGAGAAACGTGCCACACACTCGCGTGGGACGTCAGGCCTTCAGCGCCTTGAGCACTTCGTCGGCATGGCCGTCGACTTTGACCTTTCGAAAGATCGCCTTCAGCTTGCCCTGGGAATCGATCACGAACGTGCTCCGCTCGATACCCCAATACTTCTTGCCGTACATGTTCTTTTCTTTGTACACGCCGTAGGCTTTGGAGATCGCCGCGTCTTCATCGCTGAGCAAAGGAAACGGCAATCCGAATTTCTTGATGAATTTCTGGTGCGATTCTTTCCCATCCATGCTCACGCCGACGATTGCACCGCCTGCCCGAAGAATTTGCGACTCGACGTCTCGAAAGTCGCAGGACTCTTTCGTGCACCCCGGCGTGTCGTCTTTCGGATAGAAGTACAGTACGATTTGTTTCCCCTTGAAGCTCTTCAAGGTCACCGTCTTTCCATGCTGATCCGGAAGTGAGAGCTCCGGTGCCTGATCTCCTGCCGCAAGATCTTTGCTCATAGGTCCTTCCTCATTCGGGAATTAATAACCTCCGGAGGGCATGCCGCTGCCGAACGACGACCGGCGCGGCATATTGGGACGAAGCTTGGCTTTGTTTTTATTGTCAGGATTCCCGTACGGCGAAAGCGCCGGCGAGTCCCAGATGACTTTGTCTCCCGGTGCCAAATTGGCAGCTTCCATAAAGTGTTGCCGTGCGATTTCAGAATCACCCAGCGCATTCAACGACAAAGCATAGTTATAGTGAGCCTGGCCGGACTGCGGTTCTGCAGCCACCGCTTGTTGAAAATATCGTTTGGCCTCTTCAAACTGCTTGGCTTGGTAGGCTTCCGTGCCCTGTTCCGTCAGCATGGTCGCTTGAGATTTCACTTCGCCCTCGAGTGCCAGCGGGACGAGCGGTTTGCGTTTCTGCGAACAGGCCGTCAGGCCGACAAGCACCAGCACGATGCCCACGACTGTCACTCGTTGGATGATCTTTTTCACGGCAACACGACCTCAGCCATCAGACCTTCGTCTGTTTGCGTGTCTCTTCCTCGAACGTCTTTCGATACAGCACGTCCCACTCGTTACTTCCTTCGATAATGCCCCGTGAATAGGACGCGAGCTTGCCTTTCACTCTCCGATCGATCTCCTGCTCTTGGGCCAACTCGGCAGCCAATACGCGTTTGATCTCTTTGAGCACTCGCGCATCGTCGCTCTTGACTCTCGCTCCGACATGTTGTTTGACGGCCGTGAGAATCACATGGGATAGATGGCTGACTTTGTCATCGCTCAACATAGAACGGTGAAACGAAAAATGTGAAAGGTGAAAGGAATAGTTTCTGTCGTTGTAGGCCTCAATCGTCTCACGTCTTACCTTTCACGTGTTACGTCTCATAAAATGATGCCTCGTTCACGGACTAACTTTTGTTTCACCATCTGAAACATTTTTTGATAATCCACCTGCCCTTGCTCAATCTGATGTTCATACGCCTTCAGGAGTTGCCGCACTTCCGCATTCACACGATCTTCAACGGATAACTCATGCGTGATGGTCTGATCCAATGCCTCGACGAATCCCTTGCGCTCTCCGATGAGTTCGATGTGTCCTTCATCTTGGAGACGAACGATGAGGCTTTCGGCCATATGCCGCACACGCTCTTTGGACAACCGCATCGCACTCACCCCGGTTCGAGATGAATCGTCGAGACTTCCATCACCTGCCGGAATCGAGTGGCATCCCCTACGATCTTCCCGATGATGTTCACGCGATCTGCCGGGACCGGATCAGCCCCCAAACTCATGGGAGTCCTGCCAAAAAAGATCGCCAGAACCTTTCCTGCTCCCCAAAAAGCGAGGTCTCCGACCTTTACCTGAGTCGTCGCGGTTTCCCGATAATCGTGGACTCCTGGAATCGGGAAATAGAACTCCTCTCCCCAGGTGCTGATCGTCGCGGTGAGCGGAAGTGCCGCATAGACTTCATCGGCAGTCTTTGTCTTTCTGAGTTCTGCCTCCAGCTGAACCCCGCCCACACTGATACGAATTCGCTTTCCCGGCGCGGTCATTGTGACTGATGGCTCACTCGTTTCTTCGCGGCGTTCTTCGTGATGCGGCGAACTGTAGCTTGTCTCCTATGCGAAATCAAGGCTACAATCCCCGAGATGCTGACTTCGAGCTTCATCTTCCTACCGGGAGTGGGACCAGTCACGGAACGTCGTTGGTGGCAAGAGGGCATGTTCGACTGGCGAAGCTTCCTGGATCGACCATCCGTAGCCGGCCTCTCAGAACACCGCAAGACCTGGTACGACGAACAGGTTCGAGAGGCACAATCGTTTGCAGAAAAGGGACACTTTCATATGTTTGGCTCTCGTCTTCCACGCCGAGACCATTGGCGACTGTACGCAACCTGCCGATCTCGGACCGCGTATCTCGACATCGAAACGACCGGCGCATCGCCCGAATCGGGAGAGGTGACCGTGGTGGGACTTCATCGCGACGGGAAGACGACGACCCTCGTTCGGGGCGAAAATTTGACGTCAGAACGCTTGCAGGTGGAGCTCGATTCTTGCGATCTACTCGTGACTTTTTTCGGATCGGTCTTCGATATCCCCTACCTCAGCGCCAAGTTTCCGGACCTCCGGTTTCCCACATTGCATGTCGACCTTTGTTTTGTCGCCCGTCGGCTCGCGCTGCGCGGAGGGCTGAAGCTCATCGAACGCGAAATGGGGATCGACCGCAACCCGACAATCAGCGGATTAGACGGATTCGATGCAGTTCGCCTGTGGTTTCAGTGGCGCCAAGGTGACCTGATCGCCCGTGATACTCTCTTGAATTACAACCGGGCGGATACCGAAAACCTTGTGCTCCTTGCAGACCGTTTCTATGACGACATGGTGTCACGGTTCGGGCCTTCCTCCACCACTCTGGTCTATTCCCAATGAGTACCTGGATCGGCATTGGCCGAAGCGAGATCGGATTCGTGCGCGCCATCAATCAGGATGCGTTCGCTGTCATCGATGAGGCGGGAATCTGGGCTGTCGCGGATGGAATGGGTGGTCATGCCGGCGGCGAAGTCGCCGCTCAAATAGCCATCGCCACGGTACAAGCCGAAGCCGCGGCATCCAGCCACCTGCTTGGTAACGGTCAAGCCGCTCACACAGATGTGTTGACCGACCTGATCAGCCGAGCGCATGACGCAATACTCGATCGGGCTCGATCAAAATCTAAGCTGAAAGGGATGGGCACAACCCTTGTCCTGCTGGCGATTGTCTCCGGTCCTGCCCCGGTCGCTTACCTCGCACATGTCGGCGACAGTCGTGCCTATCGGTTTCGGTCAGGCACGTTGACCCTTATGACAAAAGACCATACCTTGATCGAGAAGTACCTGGAACGCGGCATCCTTACGCCGGAAACGGCGAAAACTCATCCGGAGCGGCATGTGTTGACGCGTGCCTTGGGTGTAGGTCCGGTAGTGAAACCCACTATCTCGGCCTTTTCTCTCCTGCCGGAGGACCTGCTACTGCTCTGCTCGGATGGACTGACCAAGATGTTGGAAGACGAAGATATCCAAACCGTATTCGCTGCCGGCGAGTCCAGCCCGACTCAGGTCAGCAACCGCCTCATCGCCGCGGCACTCGATCATGGAGGCGATGATAATGTCACTGTGGTCGTGATCGCTCCTCGTTCCGCTTGATTCCACTTCATTGTTGACATGGCCGGTCAGGCCGTGTAGCTTTCCTGCTCATTTGAGCCTTGTCACGCATATGGAGCTTCTTATGCCCCGTCGGGGATTGTTCACCTGTGGAGGTCTGTTCCTTCTCATCGGCCTGACGACGCTTGCGAGCGCCGGCGATCCTCCCGATCCAGAAACGGCTATTCGCCAAATGGTGCGGGCCAATGCCGACAAAGACCTCCCGACACTGTCTCGCTTGATGGCGCATGACGCCGATATCGTCAGTTACACGGTCGGTGGCCGCAAATATGTCGGTTGGCCGGAGTTCGAACGGGAAATGCGCGAGGAATTCACCAACGCGCAGAAGATTGAGATCCCGATTACGGAACTCAAAGTTTGGACAAAAGGCGACCTGGCCTGGTTTACGATGGAGCTCGACTATACCCGCTATGTCGGCGAGGGATCCACCGTGAAACGGACAGTGCTTCCCTTGAGAGAAACCGGCGTGCTTGAACGTCGTGCCGGCCGTTGGCAACTGTTGTCGTGGCACGAATCATTTCGATCCGCTCAACCGGGAGGTCCTTTGGCCTCGCCATCGATGGCCGCAGGATCACAAAAGCTTGTCAGTGGTGCAGCTGCCTCAATGCCGGATGTGAGCGGGGAATGGGATATTCTCGAAGTCGAGGACGAAAAACGCTATAAGGCGACGTTAGACAAGAACGGGAATGGTCCCTACACCCAACAAGGCGGACGGTTTAGCACAACAAAAATTGAGAACCGACTGTGGCAAGGCACCTGGCATCAACCCGGTAACGATCGCGAAGGCGGATTTGAAGTTCTCCTCTCGGAAGACGGCACGCAGGCAAAGGGGATCTGGTGGTACACACGGGTCGATACAAGAAAAAATATTCCACCGAAAGAACACGGCGGGACCTATCACTGGAAAAAAGTGGGCCCATCACCGGCCAACACTCAATGACCCAGTTTGTTTCTTTTCAGCCATATCGAGAAAATCGCAGTCCGGTTCAACATCACCGCTTCACTTCCTCTGGAGGTCTTATGCGCAGATCCCTCATTCTTTTGATCTCTATCTTCTTCATGATCTCATTAGCCTATGCTGATGGGGGCCATGAACATCATGCCATCCCCACGCTGAAAAAACAGGTGGGCTCAAAGATTACCTATGGAGAAAACACGGCGACCCTGACCTTTGGTCCCATCGATCTTCCGGCCGGTCATGGCGAAGGCGATATGGGCGACTCCATGCCGCGGTTCAATTTTCAGCTGCCTGAGGACAAATATTTGATCGGCTTCAAGTCGGCCCTTTCGACGGTCGATGGGAAGGAATTGCCAAGAAATTACTTGCATCATATTTTGATGATCAACAACACCAAGCCCAGCGTATCCTGCCCCGGTGAGCCGCTCGTCTTCGGCGGAGCCGGACTTGAAATGTCCGAGACTACATTCCCCGAGGGATACGGCGTGAAGCTTTCGGCAAACGACAAACTTATGACGGTCGTCGCGTTCTATCATGGTGCTCCGCCTACCAAAGACGTCATCGCAACGTTTACGATGTATTTCGCGCCGAAGGTCAAGCCGGTCAAAGCGATGGAAATCTACCAGGTTGGCGTCAACATCGTCTGTTTCACCAAGTTTGGCGACCGGCCATCGGACCAAACAGACGAAGGGATCGAAATTGGGCCGGGTGTCCAAGTCCGTACGGCGCCATTGAAGTTTCGTATGGACGGGTGTGTCAAATATGCATATCCGCACGGCCACGATGAATTGCTGCTGATTGCTTTGGAGAATAGGACCAAAAAACAAACCCTCCTCCGTACAGTGCCGGACGTCGAGCGAGACGGAACGCTTCGCGAATTCTTACCCCATCAAGTCTATAAAGACGGCAAGGGATTTCCGATCTCGAAGGACGATGACTATGAGATGGTGATGGTCTACCACCATTCTCTAGAAAAAACGGAACTCCAACATGGCATGGGCAATTACCTGCTCTATATGACGCCCGGTGCCTGCTCGGAGCAAGGCAAGACTGCCGCCAGTTATTGATTCCCTGGCAAGCCTGTCGAACGATCCCCGCCGACAGGCTTGCCAGCAGCCTATAATTTCCCACCGTCCAAAATTGTTCATTCAACAGTCTCATAACTACTGCTCCCCTACGAAAGAAACGGTCCCCCCGTCTGGGTTTCTCGCTGCCACTTGTGGTATCAAGTCACACCGTCTGCGCTAAGCACTACGCAGTGTTTGTGACTAAGCCGGTTGATCGACACGCGGCGGCGATACGCAGCAGGCCCCGCTGGATAACCTCCCTGAGTGCAGGCTTGCCCAGAAACACGGGAATCGTGCCATGCCGCAGAGTGAGCCTGT
>CAZPNQ010000030.1:33536-38787 GCA_964587955.1 uncultured Nitrospira sp. | reverse complement strand
CATCGACCGATCCTCTGGAAAGCGTCGCGCTTGTCGACCTTCGATTACTGTTAGGCAAACCGATCAAACCGGTCTTGACCACCAGCGTCGTGCTCTTGGACTGTTTGAACCGAGCCTACGACGATATCGCCAACCCGGCCGGCGCGGAACAGGTGATGGAAGACATCGCGGCAAACCAGAGTCTCGACCAGCTCGCGCATGAGCTCGATGAGCCGCAAGACTTGCTGGATGCGACCGACGAAGCTCCGATCATTCGATTGATCAACTCGGTGCTGTTTCAAGCCGTTCGGCAACGGGCGAGCGACATCCACTTCGAATCGTTCGAGCGCGGGCTCGTGGTCCGATATCGAATCGACGGCGTCCTCTACCCCGTCCTCACTCCACCGAAACACTTGCAAGCCAGCATTATCGCTCGCCTCAAGATTATGTCCAGCCTCAACATTGCGGAGAAGCGCTTGCCTCAAGACGGTCGCTTCGCCATCCGAACCTCCGGAAAGGACGTTGACCTTCGTGTCTCAGTATTGCCGACCTCACATGGCGAGCGAGTCGTGCTGCGATTGCTGGAAAAAGAAAATCGCCTCCTGAATCTCACGGAAATGGGCTTCTCGAAAGAACGGCTCTCCGTGATCCATCAGCTGATCCAACTCGCGCACGGCATTATTCTAGTGACGGGCCCGACGGGAAGCGGCAAAACGACGACGCTCTATGCCGCCTTGAGCCATATCAATGCGCCGGACAAGAACATCATCACGGTGGAAGATCCGGTGGAATACCAGCTGCTCGGCATAGGCCAAATGCAGGTGAACCCGAAGATCAATTTGTCCTTTGCCGCCGGGCTGCGCTCGATTCTCCGGCAAGATCCCGATGTCATCATGATCGGCGAGATTCGCGACCGTGAAACGGCGGAGATCGCCATTCACGCCTCTCTCACCGGGCACCTGGTGTTTTCAACTTTGCATACCAACGACGCCGCCAGTGCCGCCACGCGCCTGATCGACATGGGCATCGAGCCTTTTCTGGTGGCTTCATCGGTTGTCGCCGTCCTGGCTCAACGACTGCTGAGAAGGATTTGCCCGGACTGCAAACGTCCCTATCGTCCGAGCGAAGAAGAACTCAGCCGCTTGGACGTCCCGCCTGGATCCGACATCACCCTCTATCGCGGGGCTGGCTGCGCGGCCTGTTCCCAAACCGGCTATCGGGGCCGCACCGGTATTTTTGAGCTCATGGTGCTGGACGATGAGATCCGGCGGCTCATCGGAAGCAAAGCCGACTCCACCATCATCAAACAGACGGCGATCGCCAAGGGCATGGTGACGTTAAAGCATGAAGGGGCCGAGCGAGTCATTCAAGGCCACACCACGCTGGAAGAAGTCATGCGGATCACGCAACAGGAAATCGACGTCGAATGATGCGACCTCAATGCACTGACCGCCTCCTCATCCTCTCTCGGACTTTCCGGCACCGGTCGGCCAAGCACGACGAGTTCGGAGCGAGCTGACATGCCGGTCTATCAATACCAGGGGTACCGAAACGACGGCGGAGCCGCGACCGGGATCATCGATGCCGAGAACGTCAAAGTTGCCCGGCTCAAACTGAGGAAAGAGGGCGTCTATCCAACCGATGTCGTCGAGCAAGGCCACGCGCCGAGCCGATCGCAAGAAAAAACCCGAAGCGGCGCCGAGCGATCCATCGGCCGATCGGTCACCCTGAGCTCGACCGACTTGGCGCTGATGACCAGGCAGTTTGCGACACTGCTCGTGGCCGGTCTTCCATTGGTTGAAGCCCTCGGCGTCTTGGTAGACCAAGCCGAGAAAAAATCCATCAAAGCCCTGCTGGCCGATATCCGGGAACAAATCCGGGGAGGAAAAGCGTTGAGTGTCGTCTTAGAGACGTATGAAAAAGACTTTTCTCCGATCTATGTTCACATGGTGCGAGCCGGTGAAGCCAGCGGAGCGCTGGATCAGATCTTGTTCAGGCTTGCAGAGTTTTTGGAGAAACAACTCGCGCTGAGAAACAAGGTCACCAATGCGATGCTCTACCCTCTCATCATGCTGGTGATTGGGTCGGTGATCCTCTTTTTCCTCATTACGTTCGTCGTTCCCAAGATTACGCTCGTCTTCGCTCAACAAAAACAAGCGCTGCCTTGGCCGACGGTTGCGTTGATGTCGGTCAGCCAGTTCTTTGCCGATTACTGGATGGTGCTGGTCGGACTCGTGCTCGGCGGCATGTATATGACACGGCGCTTCATCCGGACCGGCGCCGGTCGCATGATGGCGGACCGGTTGATTTTGAAGCTTCCATTGATCGGAGACGTCGCGAGGATGGTCTCGATTTCCAGACTCACCAGCACCTTGTCCACGATGTTGGCCAGCGGAGTCCAGTTGCTCGATGCGATGGACGTCTCCAAGCGCGTCATGAGCAACAGGGTTCTTGAAGAAACGGTTGAAACGGCACGGCAGAACATTCGCGAAGGGGAGACGATCGCCGATCCGTTGAAACGGAGCGGCGAATTTCCGGCCCTGGTCACGCATATGATCGCCGTCGGGGAAAAGAGCGGTGAAATGGAGGAAATGTTGCGCCGGGTGAGTCAGATCTACGACGGCGAAGTGGAACGAGTCATCGCCCGCTTGACCTCGCTGATGGAGCCGATCATGATCCTTGCCATGGGCGCCATCGTCCTCTTCATCGTCGTCGCGATTCTCTTGCCCATCTTTGAAATGGGCCAGATGATCCGGTAAGACAGCGCTGAGTGAGGAGATGAAAAGAACTGGGAGGCACTCGATGAGCGAACTAGAGCAGACCACAAATCGGCAGGCAATGATGCGGAGACGGGAGCGGTGGACTTCCCGACTTCACCCCTCACCCCTTACCTCTCACTTCTCATGCCGCCACCGCGACGATGAACGCGGCTTTACTTTCATCGAGATCATGGTCGTCGTGGCCATCTTAGCCATTCTCGCGGCCCTGGTCGTTCCCCGCATCATGGGAAGAACGGATGATGCCAAGCGCACGGCGGCCAAAGTCCAGATTCGAAATATCGAGGGGGCGCTGCAACTCTACAAACTGGATAACGGTGTTTATCCTACGACGGAACAGAGCCTCAAGGCGCTGATCGAGAAGCCCTCCGTCGGAGTGATCCCGAAGAAATGGAAACTCGGAGGGTATCTCCCGAAGCTTCCGGAAGATCCCTGGGGCAATCCATATAAGTATCTGAGCCCGGTCCAAAAAGGTGATTACAAAGTGGAGTATGAGATTACCTCTCTTGGCACGGACGGCGAAGTCGGCGGGGAAGGCGTGAACGCCGATATCACCAATTGGAACCTCGACAAAGAATAGGCAGTCAATGGTCACCGGCTTTCCAACATCGGACATCAGGCACATGGTTCAGGCGCGACGGCCACTCTCTGGTCACGTCTTGCGTCTTCCCCCCTCACCTTTCACGAGGACACTGGGCGCTCACCGTCTCGCGCCCGTCCGCAAACGTGAGCCTCCTTATTCGTCGCCTCGCGGACCTCACCGTTCTTCAACCGGCTTCACCATCCTGGAAATGCTCATCGTCCTGTTTCTCCTGTCTATCGTCGTGGTCGTCATCGTCCCGCGCATCAGTCTCGACGAGGACTTGCGTTCCACCGGTCGAAAGCTCATCGGTGTTCTTCGAACCTTTCAAGGACTTGCCGTCACAAGGCAACATCCCCTGAAGCTTTACATCGATGTGGATCAGGGAACGTACTGGATGATGACGGTGGAAGGTAAGGAAGAACGGCTCCCGCTTGATCCCGATTGGAAGATACCTCGTTCACTGCCTGAATCGATTCGATTTACGGAAGTATCCGTCGGTCAAGAAAAACATTTTTCCGGACGAGTTGACGTGTCCTTCTTCGCCAACGGACGGATTGAGCCCGTCACGATGTACCTCATGGATACGAAGAACAATCTCTTGGGACTGGCGGTCGATTCATTGACGGGAGGAATTCGGGTCAGCGACGAACGGCTCGACCCTCTCCCGAACCGCATCATCCCCGACCGGGTCAAGATTTTGTTGAAAGCCAGCACGCAAGGGGCAGTCGGAGGGTCAAGAGGTTTGCTTCCCAATCAGCGATAGCGCGTCATGATCCGATCTGTACGACGAATCGAGTCAGAGGAAAGCGGATTCACGCTGCTTGAAGTGCTGCTGGCAATCGCCCTGTTGGCGATCGCGCTCCCGATTCTCCTGGGACTCAGAAATTTCGATCTGGAACTTCAGGAGCGGGCGTCTGAATTGACGGGCGCCACGCTGTTGGCCCAAGAAAAACTACTTGAGACCGAGCTCGTGGGACAATATGCCATTGGAGAAAGCACCGGAGAGTTTCAAAACATCCCGCTTGGAGCGCAACCCACCATGCAAGGGGTCGCAAGAGCGGTCGGATACAAATGGAAACGCACGATCGCGCCCACCCCGCTGGAGTTGATTCGAGAAATTCGGATCAAAGTGTCGTGGCTGCGTGGCGGACTGGAAGAGTCGGTCGAGGTTAGCACGTATGTCTTTGCCGGACGTCTCACTTTCTAACAGAATGCTGAAAAAGTCTGCCGGCTTCATGGATGTCAAGGTTAAGGCCAAGGTTGAGCATGTGCGTAAAATAGCTTTTCAACAACAGGCTCAATCCGAAGCGGGCTTTACGCTCGTTGAAATCTTGGTCGCAGTGGCTTTACTGGGCATGATCGGCGCCATGGTCTTTGGGTCGCTCGTCATGACGACGAACGCCGTGGAGGCCGGACGGGATCATGCGGCGAAGGAACAAGCGATCAGGAGAATTCTGCGTCTTATGGCCGAGGAAATTTCCCTGAGTAAACGCACTATCATGTACCCCTGGGTGGGAACGAATGGAACACAAGATGGGCAACCGGCCGACATCCTCGCCATCCTCGCGATGAGTCAAGAATTGAGCACGTCGGCTGCGAAGGAAAGCGAGACTGTTCGCGTGGTGTACACGCGCGAACGGGATCGGCTGATTCGGTTCGTCCGCAGGAATCTCTATACGGTGACCGATACCAATGAGTCGTTGGATCAGATGGAACTGGCCGATCGCGTCCAGGCCTTCAATATCCGATACTACGACGACCAGAATCGGATCTGGATCGACGAATGGCCGGTGGCCCAAAGAATTCCCAAAGCCTTGTTGATTGAAGTGACGTTTCTATATCCTGATGCCGCCCCATGGACAGTCCGGGAATGGGTGCTGATCGGTACATCATGACTATCAAATGGCCGTAC